>NZ_JAZGQK010000005.1:0-89371 GCF_036422035.1 Plantactinospora sonchi | reverse complement strand
GACGCCCAGTGGGAGATCCTCGCCGGGCTGCTACCCGAGCCCGCGTGTCGACGGCCCAGCGGCGGCCGGCCGGAACGTCACCACCGCCGGGCGATCATCGACGCGATCTTCTACCTCGTCGACAACGGGGTGAAGTGGCGGGCCCTGCCGGTGGACTTCCCACCCTGGGCCACGGTCTACGGCTTCCACGCCCGATGGAGTGACAACCTGACGGTGATCGAACTGACGGGCCGTCTGCGCGCCGCCCTACGGGTGGCTCATGGCCGCCAACCCGACCCCACCGCGGGTTGTATCGACGCCCAGTCCGTGTCCGAGACCGCCGAGGCCACCGTGCCGAAGACGACCAGCGGCTTCGACCCCCACAAACGGGTCAACGGACGGAAACGACACATCCTCGTCGACACCCTCGGCCTACTCATCGCCGTCCACGTCACCGCCGCCGACACCCACGACCGCGACGGGGCGTCACCCCTGCTGCACACCGCCGCCGCAGTGGGTGTCCGCCACCTCTGGGCCGACAAGGCCTACCGAGGCGACCTCGTCACCCGGACACGAGACAACCTCGGCATCACCATCGAGATCGCCACCGAACCCAGCAAAGGCAAGGGCTTCCAGGTCGTGCCCCGACGATGGGTGGTCGAGCGGACGTTCGCCTGGATCAGCCGCCGACGCCGCTGCGCCCGCGACTACGAACGCCTACCCGACCACCACGAAGCCATCGTCTACTGGGCCGCCATCATCCAGATGAGCCGACGACAAGCCCACATGACCTACCACAAACCCCAACACCAGGTTCAGAAACAGGCTCTATACAAAAAGCGATAGGAAGGGGCCCTTCCTTACACGACATCGGCTCCGGTTAAGGTCTGCGGGACCGCACTTGGCCACGTGGGGAGGAGCCGGCATGAGCGTGGACCCGACCGGTGCGGGGACGCCGTCCGGTCCCCCGAGCGACCCCTGGCAGACCGGACCGTCGGAGTGGTCGACGCCGCCGGCCTACGAGCCGTCGCCGTACGATCCTCCGGCGCACCAGCCACCGTTGCCGCCGACGCCCGGGGCGCCGGGGCCGGCGTACCCGCCGACGCAGGCGTACCCGGGTGGGATTCCGCCGGTGAGTGGGCCGCCGACCAGCGTCGTTCCGGCCGGTGCCGGACAGTGGCAGTCGCCGGGACACGAGCCGGTGGTGGCCCAGATCGGCGAGCTGACGGTCACCCCGACGACGGTACGCACACCGAGCGGCGACATTCCGCTGGCCGGCTCGCAGTGGCACGTCGCGGACTACTGGCAGACCGAGCAGAAGATCCCGACCTGGGCAGTTGTCTGCGCGATCGTCGGGTTCTGCTTCCTGACCGTGTTCAGCCTGCTCTTCCTGTTGGCGAAGGAGACCGTCCACCGGGGTGTGGTGCAGGTCACGGTGACCAACGGGGCCCGGCAGTACGTGGCCCGGGTGCCGGTCGTCAGTCAGCCCCAGGTGCAGGCGATCCACCAACAGGTCAACTACGTCCGCTCGTTGGCCGCGTCCTGACGTCGGACCCGACCTCGGTACACGTCGCGGATACGGCTGGGTGGAACGGCGTCCGGACGCGGCCGAGACGTCCCGTCACCGGGCCGATGATCGCGCCGCCCGCCGGCACGATCGCGGTCACGGTGAGCGTCGCGGTCACGGTGAGCGTCGCAGCCGCCGCGGTGGGGGGTGGCCGTCAGGGTCAGATCGCTGTTCCCGGCGGGGACTTGAACAGCGGCGACGCGTCGAGAGGATAGCCGCCACGTCCGGCTCGCAACGCGCTCGCCGCGATGCGGATCAGGTCGATGTTGACGCCGGCGGCACCGCTCGGGTCGTGCACCTTCAGCTTCACGTCGAGGCTCACCGCCGTCCCACCCCAACCCTGTGCCTCGATGTTGAGGTGCGCCACCTTCTGTGACTTCAGCTGCGACAGGTACCCGAGCGGAGCCAACTCGACCTTGTCAGCCGCCGGTAGGGCGTTGAGTTTGGACTGTTCCTTCGTGGTGGAGTTCTCGACGAGGTTGCGGAAGTCCTCGGTGCCGCCCAGATTGACCTGATAGGAGCTGACCAGGGTGAGACCCCGCTCCCCCAGCAACCGCAGCAGCGCGTTGTGCAGCACCGAGGTACCGAACTGGCTGGCCAGGTCGTCACCGAGCAACGGCAGACCGGCCGCCTCGAACCGTCGCATCCATTCCGGATCGCGAGCTATCCCGTCGGCTGTGGTGTTCACGAAGGCGACACCGGCATGGTGGGCGGCCTCGGCGTAGGCCCGGGCCGTGTCCGGCCGGCCGCTCGGCGCCGAGTAGAGCAGCACCTCGGCCCCCGCCAGCGCCGCCGCCACCCGATCCACCCCGGTCGCGTCGGTCAGGCCCCTGGTCACCGGGACATCCGCCCTGGGCAGGTCGCGGTCGAGACGAGGGAAGTTGTTCGGCGCCATGAAGATCACCTCGGTCAGGTCCTTGCCGATCTTCTCCTCCGAGGTCGCGAAAGCCGCGACGAAGTCGATGTCCCCCACCCCGAGGCCGTCGATCGTCGGACGGTGAACACCCACCAGGCTGCCGGTCCGGCGATGGAGGGCGATTCCCTGCACCAGCGCCGAGGTGTTGTTACCGGTACCCACGACCGCGACCTTCACTCGCTTGATCATGACGCGAGGCTACGTCACACCCGGCCGGCCAGGTGACCGAGTGTTCGGCCCCCTGCCCCGGTGGCGGCCGCCCGGGGCGACCGTCATCACCCGGACACATCCGGCGGGGGGACGGATTCGCCCGTCGGAAGACGGACCGGCCCGCCGTACGGTCGCGGGTCGGACCGGCCTGGCGGTACGGCGTCCGTTGGACACCCGAGGGGCTGGTGACCGACGCCCAGGAGCGGTCCCGGAGCTTCCGGGCGATCCTCGTCGATGAACGGTCAATTCACATCTCTCGACACGGACCCTGCGGGCGTGTATGTGGTACTCATCGAGTCCGTTCACCGTGTCGGTCGGAGGTTGTGACGTGGATGTGGATGTGGCGGGGGCGGTGGTGCCGTACGTGGCGACCGCTGTGGGCGCGTACGGGGCCGGGGTGGTCAGCCGGCTCCAGGACGCGGCGGCCGACGCGACGGTGGGAGTCGGTGGCCAGCTGCTGCGTCGCCTGCTGGGACGTACGGAGTCGGCTCCGACGTTGACCGCGGCGGTACGGGAGCTCGCGATCGATCCGTCCGACGAGGACCGACTCGCCCTCCTGCGTCTGCGGATCCGCGAGATCCTGCAGGCCGACGACGACGTCCGGCGGGACGTGTCCGAGATCCTCAAGGCGGCCAAGCCCTCCGTCACCGCCTCGGGCACCCGGTCCGTCGCCGCCCAGACCATCAGTGGCGGCGTGGTGTCCACCGGCGACAACGCCAAGATCACCAGATGACTCCGGAACCCCGTCGAGCGGCCGACGACGAGACGACGGCCACCACGACCGTCGGCGCCCCGGGTGATGTCCCGACCTCCGGCCACGGCGGCACCGACGTCTCGCTCGACCTGCTGCTCGGCGAGATCCGCCGACTCCAGTCGGCCTTCGATTCGAAGATCCGGTACGACGAGGTACGCGAGCGTTTCGTCCAGTCGATGAGTGACGAGCTGACGGCGTACCGGGAGAACCAGGCGCTGCTGCACCTGCGTCCGCTGCTGGTCGACCTGATCACGATGTACGACGATCTGACCAGGGTCGGCGAGACGCCGGACTGTCCGGCCGAGACGGCGAAGGTGCTCGCCCTGTTCCGGGACACCGTGAAGCAGGTGCTCGCCCGCAGCGGCGTGGAACCGTTCACGGTGGAGGACGACGTCCTCGACCGGGGGCACCAGCAGGCGATCAGCGTCGTACCGACCGACGACCCGGCGGCGAACCGCCGGATCGCCCAGCGGCTGCGGCCGGGCTTCCGGTGGAACGGGAAGGTGCTGCGACCGGAGTGGGTCACCGTCTACCGCTACACCCGGACGGCGGCACCGCAGACCACCCCGCCGCAGACCGGCACGACTCCGCCGCAGACCAGCGCGACTCCACACGACGCCGGCGCACCGGACGCCACAGCCGCCCGGCACAGCGGCGCACCGGACGGCGGCACCACGCCGGCCGGCGGCACGGCACCGCCGTCGCACACCCCCGCCCCCGGCCAAGCCGACGACGAAGGAGCCCCGAGTTGACCGACAGTCGCGTCTATGGCATCGATCTGGGAACGACGTACACCTGCATCGCCCACGTCGACGACCGCAGCGGCCGCCCCACGATCACCCCCAACATCGAGGGCGAGCTCACCACACCCTCGGTTGTCCTGTTCGAGGACGCGGAGACCCGGGTCGTCGGCCGGGAGGCGAAGAACACCGCGGTCCTGGAGTCCGACAACGTCGTCGAGATGGTCAAGCGGGAGATGGGCAAGCCCGAGTGGCGACGGGAGTTCTTCGACCGGGAGTACTCGCCGGAGGAGATCTCCTCCTACATTCTGCGCAAGGTCGTCGAGGACGCCGAGCGGCACGAGGGGGTACGACCGCAGAAGGTGGTGATCACCTGCCCGGCGTACTTCGGCATCCCGCAGCGGGAGGCGACCGCGGCGGCCGGACGGATCGCCGGGCTCGACGTCCTGGAGATCATCAACGAGCCGACCGCAGCCGCCATCACGTACGGCAGCCAGCACCCCGAGGACCAGGTCGTGCTCGTGTACGACCTCGGCGGCGGCACCTTCGACGTCACCGTCATCGAGATCAAGGAACGCGCGATCACGGTCATCGCCACCGACGGCGCGCACGAGCTCGGTGGCCGTGACTGGGACGAGGAGATCGTCAAGTACCTCGCCGCGCAGTGGCAGGCCGAGCACCCGGGGACGACCGTCGACCCGCTCGACTCGCCGGAGACCGTCCAGGACCTCTGGCTGCGGGCGGAGAGCGCGAAGCGGACCCTCAGCAGCCTGGCCCAGACCAAGGTCCCGGTGAGCCACGACGGTCAGCAGGTGGCGGTGCAACTGACCCGGGAGAAGTTCACCGAACTGACCCGGCATCTGCTGGAGAGCACCGTCACCCTGACCCGGCAGGTGTTGCAGACCGCCCGCGAGCTGGGCTACCCGAGGATCGAGCGACTGCTCCTGGTCGGCGGCTCGACGAAGATGCCGCAGGTCGCCGAGCGGCTGACCGAGGAGTTCTCCTTCGACATCAAGAGTTTCGAGCCGGACCAGGCGGTCGCCAAGGGCGCCGCGATCTACGGCCAGAAACTCGCCATCGGTGAGCGGATCCGGCACGAGATCGCCAACCGGCTCGACCGCGCGCCGGAGCAGGTCGACATCAACAGCGCGCCGGCCGAGGTCCGGGAGGCCGCCGAGGAGGCCGTTGCCAGCAACCTGGGCCTGCGGCTGGACACGGTGCAGCAGCTCGGCGGCATGGTGGTCCGCAACGTGGTCAGCCACAGTTTCGGGGTGCGGGCCCTGGAGGGGGACGCCAAGGTCGAGGTGATCGCCAACCTCATCCTCAGCCAGCAGACGCTGCCGGCGGAGGCCAAGGCCGTCTTCGGCACCCTGTATGCCGGGCAGAGCACGGTCGAACTGCGGATCTTCGAGAACACCTCACGGGACAAACGCGTCAAGGACCTCGCCACCGGCGAGCAGGTCGGCAACGCGATCCTCGAACTCACCCCCGGGCTGCCGGGCAACTCGCCGATCGAGGTGACCTTCCGGATCGACAACGAGGGACGGCTCGACATCACCGGCCGGGACGCCTCCTCGGTCAACGGCAAGGAGGTCACCGCGACCATCGCGACCAACCGGGCGCTCTCCGCCGAGCAGGTGGCGGACGCGATCGAGCACGCGCAGAGCATCCGGGTGATCGGTTGACCAGCCGGCCCGAGGCGTACGGCGACCGGGCGCCGCTCGCGATCGGCATCGACCTTGGTACCACGTACTCGGCGGTGGCCTGGGTCAATCCGGAGGGGGATCCGGAGATCATCCCGAACGCCCTGGGTGAGCCGCTCACCCCGTCGGTGGTCAGTCTCGTCGACGGCCGTCCGGTGGTGGGCGCGGACGCGAAGGCGGACCAGGCCCGGGGCGCCAGCGAGGTGGCGCACCTGTTCAAGCGGGCGATGGGCAATCCGGCCTTCGAGTTTCCCCTCGGCGACGAGCTGTGGAGCCCGCCGAGGCTCTCCGCCCTGGTGCTCCGGCACCTGAAGGAGCAGGCCGAGGCGGCGCTCGGTCGACCGGTGACCCGGGCGGTGGTCACCGTGCCGGAGTACTTCACGCATCCGGAGCGGGCCGCCACCATGGAGGCCGGCCGGCTCGCCGGGCTCGACGTACCCCGGATCATCAGCGAGCCCACCGCCGCCGCCCTCGCGTACGGGCTGCGGCCGGGTCCGGGGTCCCGCACGGTCCTGGTGTACGACCTGGGCGGCGGCACCTTCGACATCTCGCTCGTCCTGATCGGCCCGGACGAGATCCGGGTGCTCTGCAGCGACGGCAACCACGAACTCGGCGGCCGGGACTGGGACGACCGGCTGGCCCAGATCGTGCTGCGGGAGTTCCCCGGCGTGGCGGACGCCCTGGCGGAGGATCCGGGTGCGCTGCTGGTCGAGGTGGAGAAGCTCAAGCGCACCCTCTCCGCCCGACAGTCGGCCGAGTTCCGGCTGCTGGTCGACGGCCGGTCGCTGACCTGCCGGGTCAGCCGGGAGGCGTTCGAGGAGGCCAGCCGTGACCTGCTGGAACAGACCGGCCAACTGATCGAGAAGGTTCTCGACGAGAAGGGTCTGCACTGGCCGGACATCGACGGGATCCTGCTGGTCGGCGGGTCGACCCGGATGCCGATGGTGCAGCGTTACCTTGAGCGGCTCTCCGGTCGGCCGCCGATGGGCGGCGTGCATCCCGACCACGCGGTGGCGCTCGGCGCGGCGGCGCAGGCGGCGATCCTGCTGGAGGACGAGGAGTCGTCCCGGTTGCGGCTGGCGGGGTCGGCGGTGACGGCCGAGCCGCTGCTGCGGCTCGACGCGCCGAGACAGATCAGCAACGTGGTCGCGCACAGCCTCGGCATGATCGCCGAGAACGCCGCCGGCGACCGGTACGTCAACAGCGTGCTGGTGCCCCGTAACCAGACGATTCCCTGCGCGCACACCCGGCCGTACGAGTTCCACCTCGACGGCGGTGGCAAGGAACTGCTGGAGGTCTTCCTGACCCAGGGCGAGACCGACGACCCGTCGACCTGTGTCTACCTCGGCCGGTACGGGGTGACCGGTTTCCCGAAGGGCGGCCGGCGCCAGGTGGTCATCGACGTGTCGTACGCGTACGACGACAACGCCCTGGTCACGGTGACCGCGGCGGAGCGGGCCACCGGCACCCCGCTGCGGGTGACGGTGGAGAGCCTGCCGGAGGACGTCCCGCAGCGGTTCCTCGAACCGCCGGTCCGGACCGTCTCCCGGGAGCCGAAGACCATCTACCTCGCCTTCGACCTCTCCGGCAGCATGTCCGGGCTGCCGCTGGCCGAGGCGCAACGGGCCGCCCGGGCGTTCGTCAGCCAGCTGGACCTCACCACCACCTCGGTCGGCCTGATCGCCTTCTCCGACAAGGTCCGGACGACGCAGTCGGCGACCGGCAACGCCAACCGGATCGAACGCGCGATCAAGGCCCTCCAGGTGGGCAGCACCGGCTACGGCAACGCCACCCATCCCTTCGACGAGTTGTACAAGCTGCTGGCGTCGGTACCCGGCCGACGTTTCGGGGTGGTGCTGGCCGACGGGGTGTGGTCCCGGCAGGATCTCGCCGTACGGCAGGCCCAGCGCTGCCACCGCGACCACATCGACGTCGTCGCCGTCGGGTTCGGCGGCGCGGACGAGCGGTTCCTGCGGCAGATCGCCTCCTCGACCGAGCAGGCGCTGTTCACCGATCTCCACCAGCTCACCGCCGTGTTCGGCACGATCGCGCGGGAGATCACCGAGGGCGCCTCCGGCTCATGACCAGCCCGGAGAAGCGGAAGGGGGAGGCGGAACGGCCCAACTTCTTCCTGTTGCTCGGGCTCGACCCGGCCGCGCCCTGGGACGAGGCGGAGTTCAACGGCAGGTTCCGTCGCTCCGTCGCCGCTTGGACGAAGGCGACGAGCGGGCTCGGTCAACGGGCCAGCGAGGCCAAGGCGAACCTGTTCCTGAGGGACCAGATCGACAAGGTCATGCGCACCCCGGAGACCCGGGATCAGGAGCGGACCCGGGCGCTCCAGTTGCAGGAGGCGGCCCGGGTCGCCCGGCGGCGGGATCTGGCCGAACGACTCGACGTCCTGCTCGCCCGGGGCTACCTCCTCGACGCGGAGGTGACAAAGCTCCAGGCCGACTTCGCTGACATCCTGGAGTCGAGTCCGGATCTGCGCGGGCGGCTCACGGCGGCCCCGGTGCGCCGGGTGACGGCGGAGGGCCCGTCACGGCTGGACGCCTCCCGGGAGCAGGAGATCTTCGCCCACCTCGACGCGCTCAAGGTGAAGTCCCTGTACGACGTGCTGAAGGAGATCAACAAGAGCATCACCGACACCAGTCCCCGGGAACTCCTGCTGGACGCCGCCGACCAGCTCGCCGACGAGGTCCGCAAGTTCAAGGACAAGCGGGACCCGAGGCTGCTGCACCGGGAGCGGCTGAGCGGTTTCGCCCGGGTCGTCTTCGGCTCCGACGACGAGCGCCGACGGTACGACGTGTCGATGCGGCTGTCCAGCCTGCGGTCCCTGGTCACCTTCTTCGAGGAGGCGCTCTCGGAGGCCGCCGAGGTGAGCGCCGCCCAGGTGGAGCTGTATCTGCGCCGGGCGCGGGAGCGCGGGGTCGAGGATCTCGACCACGCCCGGGTCTACTTCGTCGAGCACTTCTTCCGGATCCGGCGGTGGCCGGTGCAACTGCCGGCCGAGGAGACCCAGCGGCAGCTCGCCCAACTGGTCCAGTGCGCGTACTGCCACGAGTTGAACGCGCCGAACGAACGGGTCTGCCGGGCCTGCGGGGAGGAACTCCGGATTCCCTGCCCGAACTGCGGCCAGGTCGCACCCCGGTACGGCGGCGGCTGCCGGTGCGGTTTCCCGATCGGGCAGCGGACGCTGGTGGCCAGCCTGGTCGCGGAGGCGCAGCAGGCACTGGACCGGCTGGACTTCGCCCGGGCCCAGCTCGAACTGGAGCGGGCGGAACGGATCTGGCGCCTTCCACCGGACCGCACCGACGAGTTGGCGACCCGCGTCCGTGCCACCCGGCGTCGGCTGGAGGAGATCCGCGGCGGCATCGCCGAGGCGGCGGCGGAGGTCGAACGGCAGTTCCGGGCGCGCCGGTTCCGGTCCGCCGTCACGCTCCTGCAGACCGCCCCGGAGGGGCTGCCCCAACGCGATGCGCTGCTGGCCCAGGCCGAGCGGGCGGTACGCCAGGCGCGGGACCTCTACCAGCAGGCCCGGCGGCCCGGCCTCGCCCCGTCGACCCGGGCCGAGCTGTACGCCGAGGCGCTGCAGGCCTGTGACGACTTCGAGCAGGCCCGGATCGAACTCGCCCAGATCGCACCGTCGCCACCCCGACGGGTACGCGCCATCGTGGACAGCCCGGCCGCCGGGGTACGGGTGGAGTGGGATCCCTCCCCCGACCCGGACGTCTCCTACGTGGTGGTCCGGGGCACCGGGCCGACGCCGCCGCGTTCGGTCGAGGAGCTGCCCGACCAGCAGCGGGTCGGCCGGACCGCAGCGACCAGCTGGCGGGACCAGGGCGCCGCGGCGGTGGCCGGGCGGACCCTGCGGTACAGCGTGTTCACGGACCGCCGAGGCACCTTCTCGGTGCCGGCCAGCGCCGATCCGATCCTGGTCGCGGCCGACGCGACGGATGTGACGTGTGTGTCCGAGGACGGCCGGGTGGTGCTGACCTGGCACCTGCCCGAGCACGCCGCCCGGGTCGAGGTACGGCGGATGGAACTCGGCTCCCAGGCCGGTTCCACGGTGCTGCCGAACGCCGGGACCGGCCGGGCCGTCGACACCCAGGTCCGGAACGGGCTGCGCTACCGCTACACCGTCCGGGTCGCGTACCAGGATCCGAGCGGTGAGCTGTGGTGGTCGGCCGGGGTGGCCCGGGACGTCACGCCGATCGAGCGGCCCGCTCCGCCGGGCCCGCTGCTCGTCACCGGCGCCCCCTCGGCGACCGGCATGTTCCACCACCGCACCCTGGTCCGTTGGCCGAGTCCGGACGCCGGGGTGGTCCGGGTGGTCCGGCAGGCCGGTGCGGGTTCACTGCGGGAGGGCGAAGTCATCTCGGCGGACTCGGTGGGCCGGGACGGCTTTGTGCTGCCGGACGGGAACCCGGCCAGCGACGTCTGGATCGAGGCCGGCCTCGACCTCTGCTCGTACTTCCCGGTGCTGATCCTGGAGCGGGTCGGCTACGTCGGCCAGCCACGCCGCTACGCCCACGTCGGTGATCCGGGCGACGTCGAGGGCGAGTTCGCCGGTCCGACGGTCCGCCTCGGCTGGACCTGGCCGGAGGGGGCGGCTGCGGTCCTGGTCGGCCACGACCCGACCCGCGCGCCGGCCGATCCGACCGCCGCCGCCGGGCAACTGGTCGTCGACCGGGTCGGCGGTGCCTCGTTCGGCGGCGCCGAGGTGCCGGTCGGCGGCGACGAGCTGCACGTCGTCGTCGCCACCGTGGTACGTCGGGACGGCCTGGACTTCGTCACCTCCGGCGTGCCGGTACGGGTCCGGCGCCCCGAGGTCCGGGTCAACTACGCGGTACGCCAGCTCAGTCGACGCCGTCGTGAACTGGTGCTCTGGTGCGATCTGCCGGTGAGGCTGCCCGCGCTGACCGTCGTCGCCCGGTCCGGCCGGGCCCCCTGCACCCGGGGTGACGGTGCGCGGATCACCGGGACCGGCGCGGTCACCCTGCGCGGGCAGCGTACGGTCCCGCTGCCGCGCGCGCCCGGGGACGACCTGTGGTACCGGGTCTTCACCACCGATCCGGCCGACCGGGCGGTGGTCGAACTGGCGGAACATGCGCGGGTCAGCCCCGGCGGCTGAACCGGTCGGCCGTTCGCGGGTCGACGCCGAGGGCTGAACCGGCGACGTTCGCGGTCAGCGCCGGAAAAGGTAGACGTCGATGGTGAGTTTCGACGGTGGCGAGGCGAGGCTGTGGAACGGGCGGTAGACCGTACCCCGGAAGATGATCCCGTCCCGGCCGAGCGCGCGCAGGGCGTCGTTGGCCCGGTTCGCGATCCGCCGGGCCCGGGCGGTGTTGTCTCCCGAGGCGCCGCCGAAGGTGAGCACCAGCCCGGCCCGGCGGCCCTTGAGGTCCGGATGGCCCTTGACCCGGTTCTGCAGGGCGCGGATCGCGCCACGCTTGTTGCTCAGCAGGCCACGCCAGTCGACCGAGTTCAGTTCGATGCTGACCGGTTCGAGTTCGAGCACCGGCTCGGGCGTCGGTGACGACGACGGCGAGGCGGGGACGGACGCCGACGGGGAGGCGGTCGGCTCCGGGGTCGGCAGGAGCGGCGCCCCCATCGTCGTCGCCACCAGGTACGTCATGGCGAGCGCGAACATCAGGTCGGCGAAGAGCCAACCGATGCTGCCGAAGACCACGTTGCCCGGATCCCGACCGGCCGCCCGGTGCCGTCTACGAGCCAGAAACCACACGGAGATCCTCCCGGAGTGGTGGGACGGACGTTGTGTCGTTCGCTACCGGCCGACCATCCGGCCCCACCAGCGGCGGCCGCCGGCCGCCGCCAGACCGGCCGAGACGTTGGCCAGGTCGGCCGAGGCCCTGGCCAGGTTGGTGGCCGTGGCGTGCAGGGCCCGGGTGGTCAGTTCCAGGGCGCCACCGGTGGTGACCAGGTCCCGGTCGGCCTCGGCCAGTTTGGTGCTGGCCTGGACCACGTTCTGGGCCAGCGCCTCCAGGTCGCCGCGGAGCCGGCCGCTGAGCGTCTCGGTGGCCTCGCGCATCGCGGTCGCCGCCGTGTTCATGCTCTGCACGTTCTCGGCCAGCCGGGCCACGAAGGCGCTCTGCGAACCGTCGATCCGCCGCAGGTGTTCGTCGATGGAGACAGCCGTGCTGGCGTACGTGCCGGAACTCTCGGCGAGCAGTTGGGCCGACGCCGTCAGGTCGGTGACCCCGCTGGCCAGCGCGGCGGCACTGGTCCGGTACGTCTCCTGGTCGGCCCGGTACTCGCGCAGCGACTCCCGGAACCCCTCGAACAGCGGCGACATCTGCTGCTCGATCAGTTGCCGGTTGGCGGTGCCGGCCTGCTGGAGGACCTCCCGGGCCTGCTCGGCGGTGCCGGCGATCAGCTGGGCGTTCTCGGCGCGTACCGCGATCATGGTGGCCCGGGTCTCCTCCGCCAGCCCACCGACGAACTCCCGGCCCTGCTCCCGCAGCCCCTCCATCGTCTCCCGGCCCTTGGCGTGCAGGCCGGTCAGCTCCTCCCGACCCTGGCTGTAGAGCGTGGTCAGCTCCTCGCGGCCCTGGGCGTAGAGCGTGGTCAGCTCCTCGCGGCCCTGGGCGTAGAGCGCGGTCGCGGTCTCCCGGCCCTCGGTGACGAGTTGCAGGTTCGTCTCGGCGATCGTGCGGGTGTCCCGGACCGCCGCCTCGATGAGGCGCTGGGTCTCGCCGAGCACCCGCTGCGCCGCCGCCGCCCACTCCTCGGCGGTCATCGGCGGACGGATCGCGCTGGTCTCGGTGGCGAGGGCGAGCGCGGCCATCGCGTCGTCGATCCGGTTACGGAACCGGGCGAGCAGCCGGTTCGACTCGCTCTCCCGAGCGTGCGCCCAGACGGTGAGGGCGAGTACGACGCTGAGCATGAGGAAGGCGAAGATGGCGGTCTCGGCGAAGGTGGGGATGAAACTGCCGCCGAAGCGCTGCTCCCACAGCATGAGGAAGGGCTGGGTGGCCAGCTCCGGGTCCGCCTGCAGCTGCCGGTGGTAGCGCCAACTGGCCCAGCCGAGGAAGCACCAGGTCATCAACAGCGGCACCAGGGCCGCCGCGTTGCGCCAGCCGGTCAGCGTACGGACCCGGGCGTGCTGCAGTTCGGTCAGCTGGTCGAGCGGGTGCTCGATGGCGACCATCCGCTCCAGGCTGGCGTAGTCGCGCCGGGCCGCCGCCCGGTCCAGGGCGAGCAGGCGTTCCGCGTCGGAGACCGCACCGACGGCGACGAGTTCGGCGTGCACCTCGCGCAGTTTCCGGGCCGCCTCGGCACCGTTCGGCTCCAACTGCGCCACATTGTCGAACAGGTCGTCGCTCGCCTGCGCCTGCTGTGGTACGGCGACCATGAGCCGCTCCTTCAAGAGTCAGCACGTACGAGGGGGATTTGCTGCCGGAGTGTATAGACCCTAGTCATCCCGGCCATATCGGTGCACCGTCGACTCGCGCACTCCGCGCTGTCCGAAAAGGTCCGGAGCGGCTGTCGATCGGTGCTCAACGGCCATCGAGTCGCGCCTTTATGTCCTCGATCGTCGGATCGTCCGGCGGATAGTTGTCCATCGCGATCCGCAGGGCGCGTTTCAGCAGCGGCACCGCCTCCTCGCTCCGCCCCCGCTGCTGGTAGCTCGCACCCAGGTTGACCAGCCGGATTATCAGGTCGACGTGGTGTTCACCGAGTGCCGCCTCGGTGATGGTCAGCGCGCGTTCCTCGACCGGGATCGCGCTGCCGGGCTGGCCGTAGCTGTAGAAGCTGTGCCCGAGCCGGCCGAGCCGTTCGGCGAGTTCCAGCGCGTCCGGCCCGTACGTCGCCTCGGTCAACGCGACGGCCCGACGCTGCAACGGGATCGCCTTCGGGTACCGCCCGGCCGACGAATACGTGGTGGCGAGTTTGTCCAACCGGGGCAGGACCTCGGGATTGTCCTGGCCGTGGTATCGCTCGGCGATCTCCAGCGCCCGGGTACGCAGCGCCACCGCCTCGTCCGGGTCGCCGGTCGCCGCGTAGGACCCGGCGAGCCGGTCGAGCCGGTCGGCGATCCGGATGTCGTCGGGGCCGTACTGCTCCTCGGCGACGGCGAGGGCCCGGATGTCGAGCGCGAGAGCCTCGTCGTGCTGCTCCAGGTCACGATGGCTGGCCGCCAGGTTCTCCACCCGCAGCAGCAGCTCCGCCTGGTCCGTCGACCCTTCGGCGATCTCCAGCGCCCGGGTCTCCAGCGGGATCGCCTCCGCCGCCCGGTCCAGTTCGTAGTAGGCGAGACCGAGCAGGCCGAGCCAACCGGCCACCTCGACGTCGTGTGGGCCGTAGCCGCGTTCGGCGAGGTCGACCGCCCGGTGGTACAGCGGGATCAGCTCCTCGAAGCGGTACAACGGCCGGTACGCCTCGCCGAGGCGGCGGATCCGCTCCAGCACCTCGAGGTTGTCGACACCGTGCACATCGCCGGCGATCTCGACGGCACGCTCCCGCAACGGCACCTCGTCCTCGTACCGGGCCAGCTCGTGGTAGGTCGCGGCGAGGTTCTCCACCCGCAGCAGCAGGTCCGACCGGTGCGCACCGGGGTCGGCCTCGACGATGGCCAGCGCCCGCTGTTCCAGGGGCACCGCCTCCAGGTACCGGTCGGCCTGGTAGTAGGCGGTGCCGAGCCAGCCCAGTCGTTCGGCCATCCGCGGGTCGTCCGGCGGGTAGGTCAACTCCGCGACGGCGAGTGCCCGTTCCATCGCGGCGACCACCCGGGGGCGCCGGTCCAGTTTGCGCAGGATGCTGGCGATGGCGTCGAGCCGGTCGATCACCTCCTCGTGGTGCCGGCCGTAGGCCAGCTCGACGATCCGCAGGGCGCGGCGGAACAGGGCGAGCGCCTCCTCGAACCGGCCGAGGTCGCGGTTGTTGCGGGCCAGCGCGTCCAGCCGGGGTATCAGGTCCGGGTGGTCCTCGTGCAGCATGTTCTGCAGGAGGATCAGGGCCTTGCGGTTGAACTCCACCGCGTCGTCCAGCCGGCCGAGGTTCTCGTAGACCTCGGCGAGGTTGCCCATCGTGGTCACCAGGTCGGTGTGCGACTCGCCGTACGTCTCACGGGTGATGTCGATGGCGCGCTTGAGCAGCGGCACCGCCTCGTCGTACCGCTCCAGTGCGTAGAGGCTGTTCGCCAGGCCGCCGAGCCGGTTCGCCACGTCCCGGTGGTTGGGGCCGAAGTGCGTCTGGGTGATGGTCAGCGCCCGCTGGTCGAGCCGTCGGGCCTCCTCGGCACGGCCCAGCATCCGGTAGGTGCTGGCCAGGTTGCTCAGTCGGATGGCGACGTCCGGGTGGTCCGGCCCGTGTCGGGACTCGGTGATCCGCAGGGCCCGTTCGTCCAGCTCGGCGGCCTGCTCCGCCCGCCCGAGCTCCCGGCAGGTCGAGGCGAGACTGGCCAGCCGGGTGGCCACCTCCGGGTGGTCCGCGTCGAGTGCCGCGGTGACGATGTCCAGCGCGGTGTGTTCCAGCCGCAGCGCCTCGTCGTGCTCGCCGAGCGCGCCGCGTACGGCGGCCATCGCGCCGAGGACCATCGCCCGGTCCGGGTGGTCCGGCTCCAGCCGACGCTCGGCGATCGTCCAGGCCCGCTTGATCAGCTCCAGTGCCTCGGTGACCCGGTCCAGCTCGCGGTAGCTGCCGGCCAGGTCGACCAGCCGGTACGCGACCGTGATGTGCTCCGGCCCGAGTTCCCGCTCACTGATCGCCAGGGCGCGTTGCTGCAGTGGCACCGCCTCCCCGGTCTGGCCCAGTTCCTGGTAGACGGAGGCGAGGTTGGCCAGGCAGATCGCGACGAGCCGGTCCTCGGAGCCGTACGCCGCCTCGGTGATCCGTACCGCCCGGATCAGCAGCGGTACGGCCTCGCCGGGCCGACCGAGGGCGGTGTAGGTGATCGCGAGGTTGCTGAGCCGGGTGGCGATGGCGGTGTCGTCGGGCTGCAGGACCGACTCCGCGATCCGCAGCGCCTCCTCCTCCAGCTCGACCGCCTCGGCGTGCCGGCCCAGGTTCGAGTACGCGGCGCCGAGGTTGCCGAGCAGGGTGGCCAGCTCCGGCTCGCTCGTGGACATCAGGGACTTGCCGATCTCCAGGGCGAGCCCGGCGAACTTGGCCGTCTCCGTGTACCGGCCCTGACCGGCGGTGAACAGGCCGGCCTGGTTGAGCAGCCGGCTCAGTGGCGCGTCCTGGTTGTCGCCGCCGACGTTGTCGGCGAGCGCGTGGACGTGCGGCAGCAGGCTCCACCAGCGGGGCCAGCCGTCCATGTTCTCTTCGGGGTCGGTCGGTACCGAGCTGTCGAGCAGGTCGACGGCCCGGGTCGCGGCCGGGGCGACGCCCGAGTCGGTCCGGTCGGTCTGCGCCCCGCGCAGCACCGCCTGCACCAGCCGGTGGATGCTCACCGAGTCGCGGGTCAGGTTGATCATGCTGTACGAGGCGAGCAGGGCGAGCATCCGGTTCGCCGCGGTCACGCTTCCCCCGGCGAACGTGGTGACCAGGTCGCGCGGCAGGTCGGCCGGGCCCAGCCAGGCCAGCACGTCGAGCAGTTCGACGGCGTTCGGATCCGCCGCCAGCAGCGCTTCGAGGGTGATCTCCCAGACCTGGCTGACCGCGCGCTCGTGGCGGGCGGCCGGGGCGACCTCGGCGATCACCTCGGCGAGGCCACGGTCGAGCCGGTCGGCGTACCCGGCGAGCGGCTCGTCCGACGCCTTGACGTACGCGGCGGCCTGCTGCAACGCCAGCGGCAGGCAGCCCAGCACGACGGCGATCCGGTGGGCGGCGGGGCGGTCGTTCTGCCCGGTCCGGCGCAGCAGCAGGTCGACCGCCTCGTCCGGGTTGAGCATGTCCAGCCGGACGGGGCTGAGTCCGTAGTCCGCCCAGTCCACGTCCCGCCGGGTCGTCACCAGCACGTGGCCGCCGTCGGCGCCGGCCAGGAGTTCCGCGATGTCGGCGGGGTCCTCGACGTTGTCGAGGACGAGCAGCCAGCCCGGGTGGAACTGGAGCCACTCGGTCGCCCAGAGGGCCGCCGCCTCGGGTGGGGCGCTCAGCGTGGGCGCCAACCGGCGGGCCACCTGGGCGAGGCCCTCGGTGAGGTTGGCCGGACTGTCGGCGGTGATCCAGAAAACCGAGCTGTAGTCGGCCCGCTTCGCCGTCGCGTACTGCAGTGCCAGTTCCGTCTTGCCGACCCCGCCGAGCCCGGCGACGCTCTGTCCGACGACCCCGCCGCCCTCGGCCATCGCCAGGTCGAGGTCGGCGAGGGCGCGGTTGCGGCCGACGAAGACCGGCGCGGGGCGGCGGGGCGCCATCCACACCCGGCGTCGACCGACCTCCTGCACCGGAGGCAGATTCTCCGGGTACCGGTTGACATTTATCGTCGCGTTGTTGCCGGTCGAGATGATGCTGTCGGCGATCGATCCACCAAGGACCGACCGGTCGCCGGAGACGCTGAATCGCTGCGTTTCCGAGGCGGCCGGCTCGTCCTGCTCCTCGTCGTCGGGGCGGACCCCCTCGTCGCGGCTCAAACGACTACATCCAATATCCGTGATCTTTGAGGGTGTATGGAAGTCACGGTAACTATATGGGTCCATACGGGACTGATCGTCAATGGGTCGAAGGGCGGGCGGCCGGCGTCTCGAACTCCATTGGCCACCCACCCCACGTACCGTTTCCCCGAATGATCGACCGTCGGTGTCTCGACGAATCGGCGACCGAGGCTGATTCTCCGGCCCGGGCCGATCGCTGTGCGGCCGGCGTGAGCGGGGCGGCGAGGCGGCACCTCGGCGGTCGGCACGACACCACCTCCATCGAATGATCGTCGGAGTTGGCGGTTGTCCGAACCGGCGACCGGGAGCGGCTGTTCATCCGTATTGTGAACCCACTGATCAACTGGGGTGCCCACGCCGACAACCCGTCGGTACGCTCCGCATATCACGACACTCGATGCACCTGGGGGATCGTTATGCGTCCACGTACCGTGATCATGACTGTCGCCGTTCTGCTCGTCGCCACCGGCGTGATCGCGATTGTCGGTCTGAGCCAGGCGCAGGGCGTGCTGCACCTCGCGGGATACACCTGGTCCAACTGACCCGGGCGGTCCACTCAGTCGAGCGGCACCTCCGGGTGGTCGGTCGATCCGGCCAACTCCCGCCACTCGGCGAGTTCGGCACGCAACTCCTCGATCCGCTCCTCGATCCGCGCGACGGTGTCCCGGCCCAACGGCAGCCGGGCCGGCGCGCGACCCGACCCGACCAGGTCCACGAGGACACTCGCGGCTCTGGCCGGGTCACCGGGCTGGTGGTGGTTGACCTGCCGGACCGCCTGCCACATCTGCGCCACCGGTCCGTCGCCGTACGCCGCCAGTCGGTCCCCGGCCACCCGCAGGCTGCTCTCGTCCGAGAAGTCGGTACGGAACAGCCCGAGTTCCACCGCCGTGACCGACACCTCGAACGGGGCGAGTTCCGCCCGCAGCGCCTCACTGAGGCTGGTCATGGCCGCCTTCGTCGAGCTGTACACCCCGAAGCCGTGCAGCGCGCCGACCGCGAAGAGCGAGCTGATGTTCAGGATCTGCCCGGCACGCTGGCCCCGCATCACCGGCGCGACCGCCCGGATGACCCGGAGCTGACCGAGGACGTTCAGCTCGTACTGGGCCCGTACCTCGTCGTCGCTGGACTCCTCGACGGCGCCGAACAGTCCCGCCCCGGCGTTGTTGACGAGTACGTCGATCCGCCCGAACCGCTCGACCGCCGCCCGTACCGCGTCGGCGGCCTGATGCTGGTCGGTGACGTCCAGCGGCACGGCGAGCAACCGGTCGCCGGCGTCCGGATGCGCCTCGGCCACGACCTTCGGATTCCGCGCGGTGGCGACGACCTGATGCCCCCGCCGTAGTGCCTCGGCGGTCAGCGCGGCCCCGAAGCCTCGGGACGTGCCGGTGATGAACCACACGCTCATCGGTGTTCTCCCTGCTGTCGGACCGGCTGCTCAGGCAGTCGGCTGGATGGGGGTGAAGAGGACCTTGCCGGACCGCTCCGGGCGGGCCGCGTGGGCGAGCGCCTCGCGGTACCGGTCCAGCGGATACGTCGCCTCGACCGCGGCGTGCAGTTCACCCCGCTCGACGAGGGCGGCGAGTTCGGTGTAGATCTCGGTCAGCCGCGCCCGTGGGGTCTGCTGGAGCCAGGCCAGGATGTAGAAGGAGTGCAGCGAGATCCGGCGGTAGAAGAGGTCGCCGACCGGTACCACCGGGGACCGGCCGGTGGCCGCGGCAAAGGTGACCACGGCGCCGCCGTACTCGACGGAGGGGACGACCTCGGCGAGTTTCTCCGGGCCACCGGTGCCCTCGAAGAAGACCCGCAGTTGGGCGCCGCCGAGTGTCTCGGCGATCCGGTCTCCGAGCCCCTCCCCGTCGAGCAGGACCGCGTCGGCGCCGAGTCCCCGTACCTGCTGTGCGGCCTCCTCGCGGCGGACGATGGCCAGCGTCCGGATCCCGGCGGCGCGGGCGAGCTGGACGAGGTACTGGCCGACGCCGGAGTTGGCCAGGTCGACGCCGACCCAGTCGCCCGGCTTGACCGCGACGTACTCGTTGAGCAGGGCGTACGCCGTTGCCGGGTTGACCGGGAGCATGGCGAGCTGTGCCGGGTCGGCGTGCTCGGACACCGGTACGACGTTGCGGGCCGGCACCACCGTCCGTGCCGCCCAGGTGCCCTGGACGAAGGTCGGCAGGATGAGTACCCGCCGGCCGACGAGACCCTGGTCGACGGCGGAACCGACGGCCAGCACCCGCCCGACGCCCTCGGCACCCAGTGGTTGCGGCAGCTGCGGGTAGACCCCGAACCAGCCCTGCTGGAAGCTCAGGTCGGCGGGGTTGATCGGTGCGGCCTCGACCGCGACGAGCACCTCCTCGGCGCCGGGCGCGGTGTCGGGGTTCTGACGCAGCGACACGATGTCGGCGGGGTCGCCGCCGACGGTGGTCAGGATGAGCTGGCTCATGGGAGTTTCCCCCTGGAAACGATGGTTGTCCGCTTTGCCGTGGTTCGACGGGCGGCCGTGTGGGACGTGCAGGCCAGGTCCGACCGAGGTCGTAATGGTCTAACGTGTTTGCCGCTTACAGTTGTAGCACCAACCGAACGGTGTCGTAAAGGTCTTCGACGAAACGACCATGTCGTCGTACCGTAGGAGCCATGAGCGGTGCGGAGCGATCGGAGGCTCGGGTCCCGGCGACCGCCGGGGCGGTTGTCGACCTGCTCAACTCACGACCGCACGCCACCCCGGCCATGGCGGACGCCCTGGACGACCCGGAGCGGGCCGCCGAACTGCTGCGACCCTTCGGCCAGCCCGCCGACACCCCCCTGACGCCGGAACGGCTCGACCGGGTCCGGGCGCTGCGCGCCGACCTGATGGCGGTCCTGGACGACCCGGACGACCCCGAACCGGGCTGGACGAAGGTGACCGGACACGCCGCCGAGGTCTCCTTCCGACAGACCTTCGCGCCCGGCCCGCAGGCCCGGCTGCACCAGGTCTCCGGCGACCCGGTGATCGGCGGGATCACCATCGCGGTGGCGGAACTCGTCGCGGCCGGGACCTGGTCGCGGATCCGGGCCTGCGCGTACGAGCAGTGCCAGCACGTCTTCTACGACACGACCCGCAGCCGGACCCAGCGCTGGCACTCGTACGAGATGTGCGGCAACCGGGCGAACGTGGCCGCGTACCGGGCACGCAGCGGCCGGACCCGCGCCACGGGCTGACAGCGGTCAGCGCACCGCCGGTCTGCCCGCCTGGGGTGGCGAGGCTGCCGGGACCTCCACTGGACCTGGCCGCCCGTCCGGTCGGGTCAGTCCCACCCGAGCCAGTCCGGCCCGGGCACGGGTCTGCTCGTACCGGCTGCCGATCTCCTCGGCCAGCCGCAGCGCGGACATGTGCCGCATCCTCGCCTCGGCGAACCGGCCCGTCGCGGCGGCGGCCTCGCCGAGACTGTTGCTGACACACGCCTCACCGGCACGTTCGCCGATCCGCTGGAACAGGGCCAGCGCCGCCCACAGCCGGTCGACGGCCCGTTGGTGCTCGCCACGCGACAGGTCGACCAGGGCGAGGCCGTCGAGGGCATAGGCCTCCCCGGCGGATTCGGTGGTGCTGCGGAAGATCGCCAGCGCCCGCTGGTGATGGTCGCCGGCCTGCTGGTGCCTGCCCAGCCCGGAGTCGACGTGGCCGAGCGACACCAGGGCGTACGCCTCGCCGATGACGTCGCCGATCTGCCGGCAGACGGCGATCGACTCGCGGAAATCGCGGGCCGCGTCGACGTACCGCTGCTGGCGTAGCCGCACCTGGCCGAGGTTGCCCAGACCTCGGGCCTCACTGGCCTGGTCACCGTTGCGGCGGCACAACTCGACCGCCTCGGTCAGCCTCGCCGCCGCTTCCGGGTACCGGCCCTGCCACTGGTAGACGTGGCCGAGGTTGCCGAGCGCGCGGGCCTCGACGACGGTGTCCCCGACCTCGTGGGCCAACTCGATCGCCCGGGTCAACTCGGCGACCGCCTCGGTGTAGCGACTCTGCTGGAGCTGCACCACACCCAGGTTGGTCCGTAGCTGCGCCTCGTCGCGGCGGTTGCCGTCGTCCTGCGACGCCCGCAGCGCGTGGTCGTGCAGGGTCACCGCGTCCGCGTAGTGACCGCCGCTCTCCAGGTAGCGCAGCAGGATGACGGTGAGCGGCACCGTGTACCAGGGCTGCCGGTGGGCCGCGGCGTGCACGGCGGTGGCCACGAGATTGGCCCGCTCCGCGTCCAGCCAGGCGATCGCGGCGGCGGCGTCCGGCAGCGTCGGCAGTGGCCCCGGCGGTGCCGGCACCTGTGGCCGCCGGTGCCGTTCGGCCGGGTACAGGACGTCGATCGCGGTCGCCGCCGTGTGCAGGTACAGGTCCAGGAGGCGGCGGGGCAGGTCGGCCACGCCGTCGCGGACGGCCAGCTCTCTCGCGTACGCCCGGAGCAGGTCGTGCATGCCGTACCGGTGCTGGCCCCGGCGCTGCGCGAGATGGCTCCTGCCGAGCAGGTCGAGGCTGGCACGGGCGGTCGTCTCGTCGACCCCGCTCAGCGCGGCCACCGCGAAGACGTCGAAGTCCGGACCCGGATGGGTGCCCAGCAGCCGGAAGGCGCGGGCGGCGTCGGGCGGCAGGTCGCGGTACGACCAGGAGAAGACCGCGCCGATGTCGGAGTGTGAGTCCGCGGCGTCGGAGAGCAGGTCGAGGCGTCGGCGATGGTCGGCGAGTTCGTCGGCGACCGTGGCGAGGGCGGTCGGCGCTCTGCGGTGCACCAGCTCGGCGGCGATCCGCAGGGCGAGCGGCAGCCCGGCGCAGTGCGTCACGAGCGCGCCGGCGGCCTCGGGGGCGGCGGAGACGACGGCGTCGCCGAGGAGCAGCCGGAGCAGGGCCAGGGCGTCGTCAGGCGCGAGGACGTCCAGACCCAGCCGGCGCGCGCCGTGGCGTACCACCAGGCCGGGCAGGCTGTCCCGGCTGGTCACCAGCACCACGCTGCCGGCCGACGACCCGGGCAGCAGGGGGCGTACCTGGTCCACCGAGGCGGCGTTGTCCAGCAGGACCAGTACCCGGCGCCCGTCCAGCATGCTGCGGTACCGGGCGGCACGCTCACCGACGTCCGTCGGGACCTGCTCGCCGGGCAGGCCGAGCGAACGCAGGAACCGGGCGAGGGCGTCCGCGGGGGCCACCGGCTGCTCGGGGTCGTAGCCCCGCAGGTCGACGTAGAGCTGGCCGTCCGGGAACCGGTCCCGGGCCCGGTACGCCCAGCGGGTGGCGAGGGCGGTCTTGCCCACGCCGGCCGTACCCGAGATCGTCAGGACCACGACGGTGGACGACGATCCGGCGTGGTCGCTCAGCCGGTCGAGCTCGTCGAGTTCCCCCGCCCGTCCGGTGAACCCGGGTACGTCGGCCGGCAGCTCGGCCGGTACGGCCCGGTGGACCACGGCGGTGGTCGTCGGTGCCGCGTCGAGACCCGGCGGGCTGTCGTCGAGGAGTTCGGTGTACGCCGCCGTCAGCTCCGGTCCCGGGTCGACCCCCAGTTCGTCGACGAGTCGTCGGCGTGCCGAGTGGAACGCGGCGAATCCCTGCGCCCGCCGCCCGGCCGCGCGGTAGGCCCGGACGAGCAGCGCCTGCCCCGCCTCGTCGAGCGGGTCGGCCGCGATCGCCTCCTCGAGCGCCACGATCGCCTGGTCGGCCGCGCCCGCGGCGAGCATGGCGCCGGCGTAGCGGGTCAGCGCGGTCCGGTGCTCCCGGAGGACGACGGTCGTCCGGGGGTGCTGGGCCAGCAGCGGCAGGTCGGCGAAGGGCGGACCCTGCCACAGCGCCAGCGCCTCGACGAGCGGGGCGACGGCCTCCCGTTCCGTCGCGAACCGCACCAGCCGGCGGAACCGGAGCAGGTCGACCTGGTCGGTGGGCAGGCAGAGCCGGTAGCCCTCACCCGCGTAGGGCAGCAGTTCGCTGCGGGAGTGTGGCGGGCGGCCCGGCTCCAGCAGCCGGCGAAGGTGCTTCACGTGGGTCTGCAGGACGTTCACCGCACTGGCGGGGTGCGTGTCGCCCCAGATGGCATCGGCGAGGGCGGACAGGGTCACGACCTGCCCGCCGGCCAGCACGAGCAGACCGAGTACGGCTCGTCGCCCCGGCGGGCCCAACTCGACCGGTTGGTCGTCGTGCCAGGCCCGCATCGCCCCGAGCACCTGGATCCGCACCGTCATCCCGTGTCCAGCCGTCGTCCGGTGTGGTGGGTAACGATACGCCGATCATCGATGCCGGTAACACCCGACGACCACGCCGAACGTGGCGTCTGTCGCCGATCGGACCGAGGTGTCAGGGGTCTCCCGGGCCGGCGGGCGGGGCCTCGTCGAGGCCGGTACCGGCCGGCTCTCCAGTTGTGTCCAGCCCGCGTCCAGCGGTGACGAATAGCTTTTGACCGCCGGGCGGGATCGGGTCGGGCGTCGAATACGAATTCGATCCGAGAACGGGCCACGGAACCACGGTCCGGTGTGGTTGCCGGGAGTTCGGGATCACCTGTGGTCGACGAGATTGGGCATGGGACCACTGCTGTTCGGCCGGACGGGCCGGTCGAATGGACGACGAGAGGGAAACTGATGAAGGCACGGGTCAGGAGCAGGGTCGCGGCAGCAGCCACGCTGGTCGCCGCGGCGGCGGTGACGCTGGTCGGGTTCGGGGGCAACAGTTCGGCCGCCCCCGCCCCCGGGCTGCCGGCGTACGGGATCACGGCTGACGGGCGGCTGATGCTCGCGTTCAACACCGCCACTCCGGAACAGAACGACTGGGTGCGGGCCGTCACCGGACTCAGCGGTGACAACGCCCTGGTCGGAATCGACCTCCGTCCGCAGGACGGCAAACTGTATGGCTCGGAAACAAGGGCGGCATCTACACGATCGGAATTCCGAGCGCGGCCGTGACGAAGGTGTCCCAGCTGACCGTCCCGTTGTACGGCACCAACTTCGGCGTCGACTTCAACCCGGCGGCGGACCGGCTGCGGGTGGTGAGCGACTACGGCCAGAACCTGCGGCACAACCTGGCCGACCACAGCACCACCGAGGACGCGGTCCTGACCACCCCGCCGAGCAGCGGGCCGACCCGGGCGATCACCGCCGCCGCGTACACGAACAACGACCTGAACGGGGCCACCGCGACGACACTGTTCGTGATCAACCCGACCACGGACGAGGTCGTCATCCAGTCCCCGGCCAACAACGGCACGCTGGCCGCGACCGGCAAGCTCGGCGTCGACGTCACCGCCAGCGCCGGCTTCGACATCTACGCCGACCTGACCAACGGCAGGACGACGTCGAACACGGCCTTCGCCGCCCTCACCCCGGCGCACGGTTCCGCGACGCTCTACAGCATCGACCTGCTGACCGGAGCCGCCAGCAGCGTGGGAATGTTCCCGCTGGACGTCGGCGACCTGGCCATCGTCCTCGACACGTACTGAGCGCAGGTCAGCTTCGCGGCAGCGCCGAGCCCGCCCCCGGACCCCGGTCCGGGGGCGGCTACGCGTCATTCCCGACAGTCTCAGTCGCGCGACAGCGGGGTCAGGATCTCGTCGATCCGGGTGACGTCGGCCGGGCTGAGCGGCCCGAAGGCCAGCGCGCCGGCGTTCTCCTCGATCTGGGCCACGGTGCGGAATCCGGGGATCGGCACCGTGGCCGGGCTGCGCGCCCAGAGCCAGGCCAGCGCGCCCTGGGAAAGGGTACGGCCGCCGGAGGTGAGCACCTCGCGGATCGCGTCGATCGCGGCGAGCCACTCGGGGGCGCCCACCCCGTCGCGGAAGTAGCGCATCCACGGCAGGTCCTGGCTGCGTACGTCGTTGCCGGGCACCTGCCGGCCGTCGTGGTACTTGCCGGAGAGCAGGCCCATCGCCAGCGGGCCACGGTTGATGCTGGCCAGGTTGAACTTCTCGCAGACCGCCAGCACCTCGGCGGAACCGCCGAGCACTGACAGGTCCTGCTGGATCGCCGTACAGCCGGCTCCGGCCTCGGCGAAGGCGGCAGCCCGAGTGGCGTCGTCGGTACTCCAGCCGTAGGAGCGGATCTTGCCCTCGGTGACCAGCTCGTCGAGGACGCCGACCATCTCCAGCGCCTGCGGGACGGGCAGGTCGCCCAGGTGCAGTTGGTAGAGGTCGACGTAGTCGGTGCGCAGCCGGCGCAGCGAACCCTCCAGGCAGGTGCGGACGTACTCCAGGCTGTTGTCGGCGCCCACGGCGAGGCGACGCTCCTCGTCGAAGGTGTAGCCCCACTTGGTGGCGATCACCACCTGGTCGCGTACGTCGTGGAAGGCCGAGCCGATCAGCACCTCGCTGTGCCCGGCGCCGTAACTGCTGGCGGTGTCGAAGAACGTGACGCCCAGGTCCCGGGCGCGGTGCAGGGCCCGGATCGACTCGTCGTCGTCGCGCGAGCCGCCCCACCCGTACTGGTTCTCGGTGTCGCCGTACGCGCCGCCGATCGCCCAGCAGCCCGCACCCAGTGCACTGATCTCGATGCCGCTACGGCCAAGAAGTCGCTTCATGAGTTCCACTCTGCTACCTGGAGCGCGCTCCAGGTCAAGGCGAATATCCTGCCGTACGTGAATACCTACCCACCCTCGGTGGCGGCCGAGCGTACCGGATTCAGCCTGGACACCCTGCGGTACTACGAGCGGATCGGCCTGCTCAGCGGGATCGGTCGGACGTCCGGCGGTCGCCGGGTCTTCACCGAGGACGACCTGGGCTGGCTGGACGTGCTGCGGTGCCTGCGGGACACCGGGATGCCGATCGCGCAGGTGCGTCGGTACGCCGAACTCGCCCGGGAGGGCGAGGCCACGTTGGCGGAGCGCCTGGCCCTGCTGGAGGAGCACTCCCGGGAGGTCGAGGAACGGATGAAGCTACTGCGCCACCAGTACGCCCACCTACAGGACAAAATCGCCTGGTACCGGGGGCAGCTCGACTGACTCAGGGTGTCACGGTCCGGCCGAGTGCCGCCTCGACGATCCGGATCGCCTCGGCGGGATCGATGCCGACGCTGGTGATGACCGCCGCGTAGTCATGGGCGGCGCGGCGGGCCTGTTCGAGGGCCTGCTCGCCGCCGGCCGTGACGAACGAGCCGGCCCGGCCACGGGTCTCGATCAGCCCGGCCTCTTCCAGCTCCCGGTATGCCCGACCGACGGTGTTCACGGCGAGGCTCAGGTCGGCCGCGAGCCGACGGATCGTCGGCAGTCTCGTCCCGACGGCAAGCGAGCGATCCTGGATCTGTCTCGCGAGCTGGGCCCGGAGCTGCTCGTACGGCGGCGTCGGCGAGGCCGCGTCGATGACGATCATCCGGTGACCATGGCACGCCGGGCCGCCGTCCCGACACCCGTGGTCCGGACGTGGATCAGGCAGTACGCGATGGCGCTCACCACCACGAACGCTATCGAGGCGACGTTCCACCAGCCGAACGATTCGCCGTACAGGAAAATGGGCGGCAGCGTCCAGACCAGGCTGGGTGTGACGAGAGCGCGGGTGTCCTCGACCCGCATGATGACGTCGGCGGTGAGCGACGCCTCGTCCTCCGCCACGGCCGGGCTCGCCAGCACGTAACGCAGTTGCAGGATGATGCCGACGGCGGCGCCGGTGACGCCGATCAGGACGACGGTCGCCCCGCGTCGCAGGGCGGGGTCGGGAACCGCCAGCACGCTCGCCGCGAGCAGCAGGGCGGCGGTGAAGGTGACGACCGTGAAGACGGCGTACGGCCGACCGAGCACCGCCGACCAGCCGAGCTGGACGGGATGGGCGACCCGCCGGGGCAGTCGCGCGCCGGCCCGTCGGTCGACGCGCCGCACCCACCAGCCGAGCAGCCACTGCGCCACCAGTAGCCCGACCACCAACGCCACCAGCAGCAGTGTCGGCACCCAGGAGGAGGTGAGGTCGCTGCTCAGCACCGACACGTGGGTGAGTGCCGCGCCGATGATGAACGCGGCCAGCAGCATGCTGTCGGCGACCCGGACCCGCCGCCGTACCGCCAGCCGCGCCGCGAGCAGCGGGGTCGGCTCGGCGTCGGACAGACCGTGCCGCTCCAGCCACACCCCGGCCAGCCACCGCTTCGGATCCGTCTGATCCGGCTGTCGCATGCCACCCACCTCCGACTGTCGCAACCTTTGTCTCAATAGAGTGAGTCATAGCATGCGACAAAGTCAACCCCCGGTTGGGCGTTACGCTGCCCGCCATGCCGGCTCGGGGGTCAGCACAGCGGTGGCGTCGGACGCATCGGCGGGTCCTGGCCGAGTTGACGCAGCTCAGCGTCGCCACGCTGCCCTCTACCGAGGTGTACGGTCGCGCCGACGCGCTGCTGCGCCCGGTGCTCGGCTACGACGGCGTCTGCTGGCACGACAGTGACCCGGCCACCGGTCTGGTCACCTCGGTGGTCAGTCCGGATCTGCGGCTGACGGACTTCCACGCGGCGGTCGAACTCGAGGTGTGGGGCGACGACATCGCCACGTTTCCGGTGATCCGCCGCACTGGCCGGGCTGCGGAGACGCTCAGCCGGGCCACCGGAGGACGACCGGACCAGAGTCTGCGGTACCGCGACCAGATCCGGCCGGCCGGCTACGGCGACGAGTTGCGCGCGGTCTTCGACAGCCGGGGCGGCCGGTGGGGCTGCGCGGCGTTCATGCGGGCGCCGGACCGGGGCCACTATCGGCCCGAGGAGTTGGCCTTGGCGAACGTGGCGGCGCCGCTGATCGGTGCGGCCCTGCGGCGCGGCGCCGCCGGTGCGGGTATGGCCGGGCCGGGCACCTCGGACGTGCCGTACGCCCAGGGGCCGGCGGTGCTCGTCGTCGGGCCGGACAACCGGGTACTGCACGCCGACGAGCGGGCCGAGGAGCTGCTCGGCCAACTCTCCGCCGACACGGCCGTACTGTTCGGTGTGCCGCTGCCGTTTGTCATGGCGGCCGAGCACGCCCGCGCGGTCGCCGCCGGCCGGCCCGTTCCGGAGCTGCCGCTACGGGCCCGCACCACGGACGGCAGGTGGCACGTACTGCACGCCTCCCTGCTCGGCCGGTCGACGAGGTCATCTGTCGCTGTGGTGATCACACCGGCCGGTCCGGCCGAGCTGATCCCGGTCACCTTCGCGGTGTACGGCTTCACCGACCGCGAGGCGCAGGTCGCCTTGCACGCCGCCCAGGGCCTGAGCACGGCCGAGATCGCCGCCGCCATGCTGGTCTCGCCGTACACGGTGCAGGACCACCTCAAGGCGGTGTTCGACAAGGCCGGGGTGCGGAGCCGACGCGAGTTCGTGGCGATGCTGCTGACCGCCAACCGGGCGGACGCCGCCGCGAATGCTGCGGTCGTCCGCCCGGCTGTCAGCGGGGGTCAGTAGCAGTCGACGACAACGATGTCGATCCAACTGCCCTCGTAGTACACCTCGATGTGGTTGAGGCGGCAGGCGATCGGCGCGGGCGAGCCTCCGCTGACGGTGGTGCCACCGCTCAGGTCCGGCATGGCCCAGATGTCGCCGGGGTAGTTGACGTGGCTGCCGCCGGGCGGCGGCGCGGTCGGAGCGTCACCGGGCTGGCACATCGCACCCTGACGCATGAGCTTGATGTCCTGGACGGCCCGGGTGCCGACCTGGGTGGCCCACAGCGACTGGCTCATCGCCCGCGCGGCCGCCTCCCAGTTGCCGACGTTGACCGCGTTGATCATGTTGCGGAACCCCTTGAACCCGGCCGGCCCGAGATTGAACGCCATGTCGATGAGCACAGCCTGCCGGGACGAGGTCAGCGAGTCGAAGTTGTAGATGTAGCGCTGCACGGTGGCCGTCGCCGCCATGAAGTCGGCCTCGAACAGGGTCGCGATCTGGTGCGGGGTGAGACTCTGGGTACCGGCGCGGACCGCGTCGTAGTTCGCGCCGACCTTGGTGAGCAGGGCACGGGCGTCGGCCCGGTCGAGGTTGAAGCCGACACCAACGGTCGGATGCCCCATGGTGTCCACGTAGACGCGCGGGTCACCGGCGAGACCGTTGCGGCTCTCGTGGCTGGCCACGAAGGCACGCATCTCCTCCGGCGTCATCTGCCGTCCCTGCTGCTGCTCCTCGGGCTCCTCCCCCGGTACCCCTGGCCGTGGCCCGGGGCCGCCGGTGGCCGCACAGTCCACCACGTAGGCCAGGGCCGGCGAGGGGGTCACCGCCACCGGTACCAGCACGGTCGCGCCGAACAACAACGCCGCCAACAAAGATCGTTTGGTCTGCATGCCTGGATTCTTCGATAGATCAACAGGTCCCCGGTATCCCAGCGTTCTGGGAGACACCTGGCCCAGAACCGGCCCGGCACATCGCGCCGCAGACAATTACCTGGTGTCGCGGACAGCTCGGCTGAGAGTGTTTCGGTATGTCTGACACTGCACCGGCGCCGGTTCACCTCGATGCGGCACTGGAGGGCCTGGCCGAGAATCCGGCGGTGCCGGCGGCGCTGATCCGCCGGCTGCTCGCCCACCGTCAGGGCTTCGGCCATGTCGCCAAACGGCCGGATCTGACCGCCGACCTGATCGCCGAGATCATCGCCACCGACTACCACTGGCTGCTGCACTCGCTGGCGCTCAACCGTCACCTCCCGAACGACGCCCGGCTCCGGCTCGCCGAACATCGGGATTCCAGCGTCCGCGCCGCCCTGGTCGTGGGCGCACACGACGCGCCCCGTGAGCTGTTCGCCCGGCTGGTCGACGACCCGGACAAGCGGGTGCGTGAGTGCCTCGCGGAGAAGGATCACGTACCCACGGATCTTCGTGCCCGGCTCGCGGGTGACCCTGATCCCGAGATACGCGCGACCCTCGCCGAGTGGTGGCCGCAGGCCCCGGAGAAGGTACGGCGGATCCTGCTGGCCGATCCGGTCGACCGGGTCCGGGCGGCCGCCTGCTCCACCTACTACCGCCGGCGGCCCCATCCCGTCCCGCCGGCCGACCTGATTCCCGATCTGCTCGCCGATCCGGTCACCCGGGCCGGCGTGGTGCGGCATCTGAGTCTCACCGCCGAAACGGCGCTGCGGTTGACCGAGGACCCGGACAACCAGGTACGCCGACAGTTGGCAGAGCATCCGCAGCTTTCCCCGGACCTGCGGGACCGACTTGCCGAGGATCCCAGCGCGTCGGCGCGGATCGGCGTCTTCGCGCGGCCCGACACCTCCGAGCCACTACGCGAGCGAATCTACGCCGAGCTGCGGCAGGGTGCCGAGCCGCTGACCGCGTTGTGGGTCGAGGGCCTGGACGAGGTGACCTTCGCGCGCAAGGTCGAGAACGCCTTCGCCGTCACCGAACTGACGTACCTGCACCTGCCCTGGGTGACCGCCGATCCCCTGCCGCACGTGTCCTCGCCCTACGTCTGTTTCCGCAACTCCGCGGCGTACAGTCAGGAACTTCCCCGGGACGCGGTGCTGCGCCTGCTCGACGACGAGGAGAGTCTCGTGCGCACGACCATGGCCCGGACCTCCCCCCATCTGGTCGACCTGGCGACCGCCGAACGTATCGATCGCGAGCACCGGTCGGAGAAGAAGGAGCGGTGGCGGCCCGCCGACATCTTCACCTTCCCAACGGAGACGCTCCGTCGATTCGCCACTGATCCCGACCCGAGGATGCGCGTCCTCGCCCCCCGCGACGCTGACCTGCCCGCCGAACTGGCCGAGCGGCTGGCCGACGACCCGGACAGCTCAGTACGCGAGGTCATCGCCCCGCATCCACGTCTGCCGGCACGTGCGCTGATCACCCTGTTGGCCGACGAAAGCGAATCGGTTACCCGAGCAGCCGCCGCCTCACCGTCCCTGCCGGTGGCGGAGATGGAACGTCTCCTCGTCCTTGCCGGCCTCTGAGCGGACAGCAGCAGGTCCTTCTCAGCCAGCTTGCGGTACACCCACATCCGCTTGGAGTACGCCCACGCGGCCAACGCATCCGGCGGGCACCCGGCAGGGGCCTGCAGGTACAGCGCCCCATCCTGATCGACGGTGATGCCGACGGTGGCGCGTTCCGGCGACTCGCGAACCGCAAAATGCAGGTCCCCGATAAGCATCGTGTCGGGCAGTGCCTCAGCCACGCTCATGGCGACAACACCAGCCGCTGGTGGTTGTGCTTGGCCAGCTCCAGTAGCCGGTCGGCAAGCGGTCGCGGGCGGTTGACGGACGACCCCGCCCGCCTCGGTGCCGCCAATCGTGAAGGGACCAGCCCATGCAGTCGACCAGCAGAGCCGCAGGGGTGATCTACCAGTGAACGGTGCCTGCTGGGGCAGGCCGACGTTTACCGGATCATGGGCGCACCCGGCTCGGTCCGCGCGCCATGCCCCGGGCCGGCGACGCCCTCGGTCGCCCGGCCGGTGGTACGCCCACCCCGACGCCATCCCCGACTGGTTCACGCCACATGTGCGCCAGCTTCGATCTACTCCGGCAGCGCATCCTGCACGCCCAAGCGGTGCCAACGCTGGTAGAGCCGCGCTTGACCTCAACCCAGGTTCAACTGCTCTGATCCCCTGGTGAACTTCGACGGACTACGTGTTGCTGTCACCGGCGCCGGGCGTGACTCCGGGCGCCTGTTGGCCATGGCCTTCGCCGAACGCGGCGCGCACGTGTTCGTCTCGGCCCGGGACGGGGCGGCGGCCGAACGCACCGTGGAACGGATCAGGCAGAGCGGGCGAGGCAGCGCCGAAGCGCTCGTCTGCGACCTGGCAAGTCCTGACTCGGTACGCGGATTCGCGGCGGCGCTGGCCGACCGGACGGACCACCTCGACGTCCTGGTCAACAACGGCGCCGGCTATCTTCCCGGTGAAGACCTCGGCGATGTCGAGGACGACGACATCATCGCCACGATCGGCGGCGCCGCGACCGGCACGGTACTGCTGACCAAACACGTGCTACCGCTGCTGCGGGCCTCGGCACGACCCGACGTCGTCAACATGATCTCCGCCTGCGGTGAGGTCGGCCACCACCGCTCGAACGCCCACCCTGCGTTCTACGCCGCCAAGCACGCGCAGGCCGGGTTCGCCGAGATCATGTCCCACCGTCTGCGGGCCGAAGGAATCCGGGTGATCTCCCTCTTCCCGCCGGACTTCGTGCAACACGGCCCACGGGAGGCAAACGGCGATCTCACCGCGCAGTCCGTCGTCGACTGCGTGCTGTTCGCGGTCGGTCAGCCACGGGACTGCTTCATCCGCGAGTTCCGCTTCGAGCAGGTCGTGGCACCCGGTCTCTGAACCCCGCGTCGGCGGGGGCATGTCCAACCACGAGATCGCCCGGTCGTTGTCCCTCGCCGAAGGCGCCGTAAAGGCGTACGTCAGCGCCATCCTGCTGAAGCTGGGCCTGAACAACCGCGTCCAGGCGGCGATCCTGGCCTATGAGGCCGGGCTGGTCGACGACGGCTGTGGTGGGGCCAGTCCCGGCCGTCTCCGCTGAAGCGCGGTTCATCCGTCACAGCCAGAGAAGGCGCCGCCGCCGTCCGCCGGCGTGAGCGGGCAGGCCCGCCGCGGCGGGCAGTCTCGACCCATGCGGATTCCCGCAAAGACACAATGGCGTCCCAAGAGCGACACATAAAAGTACCTGGTTCCAGGGGTCACCTGTAAGGTCCGAACAAGGAAATGATCAATACACTCAAGAGTTTGGATGCCATTTACGCTGGCCACGGCACCAGAGCGCCACCCAAGTGAAGTAGATCACATTTCTCGGCAATATACCAACCAAGTAGCATCCCTAACAGAAAACCCGGCCACCTGATTGACCGGCAGGGATGTCATGGACTCGAAGCGAATCATCTGGTCGACCGCAGATAGGGCTGGGTTTCCGCCGCACCAATCGAGCAATCCATGACTGATCTGCCATCACTTCTCTGGGGGAGGTTGGCGGTGTTACCAACGATGGGCAGGCGCACAGTTGCCGCACTCGGGGCATCGATCGTGGTCGGCGCCGTACTCGTCGCGCCGCAGCCGGCTTCGGCAGATCCCGAAGGTCGGCGAGTCTCGGAAAGGGGCCTCGACTTCGCGAAGACGACAGCAACACACGCCGTCGCCGACGCGGTCGCCACACTGGGCCGCACAAGCTACCGTGACGTCTTCAGCGGGGTCCGGGTCGACGAGGCGACCGGCAAGGTCACGCTCTATGCCACCGATGCGAAGCGGGCCAGCACCATGGTCGCGAGCGGGCTCGCCAAGGTGTCGGCCGCCGACCGGGCGGCCACCGACATTCAGGTGGTGAGCAGCCGATACTCGCGGGTCGAGATGGAGGAGGCCGCCAAACGGATCTGGGCGGCGGAGAAACACCAGGCGGCCACCGGAATCGAGGTCCACTCGATCGTCCTACCGGGGGACGGGCGTGGTCTGGAGGTACGGACAAACGCACCGGAGAAAGCCGGAGTCCTTTCCAGGACGTTGGCGGATGGAAGCGCTCTGGCCGCTGCCGACATCACCTACGTGGCTGGTAGCCCGGTCCGGCGCGTCAGCCGGGAAAACCCGGCCCCGCCCTACCCGGGTGGCATCCCGATCAGGTACGACTGGGGCCTGTCGGGATGGGACTGCAGCGCGGCCTTTGGCGTGCGCAACTCGTCCGGCACCGAGTATCTGATGACCGCCGAGCACTGCTACGACGTCGGTGACGGCATCGAAGATATGGATGGTGGCGGCGTTGGCACCGTACGAACCGAGAACAACCAGTACGACGCGGCGCTGATCCAGACGGACAGCCAGTCCGGTGTCTGGGTCAACGACGACTACATGTTCAACGTCCGGTCGCAACAGTTCTCCTACAATGGCGAGTACGTCTGCCAGAGTGGTTACACCAGTTACCCCAACCGATGCCAGATCCAGGTGACCAACGACTACATCCAATATGACTTCGATGACGGCAAGGGAACCCGCGTCGGTGTCGAAGGACGGCAGTGTGCCGGTTGCCCCTCAGTAGCCCACGGTGACAGCGGCGGACCGGTCTGGTCGATCAGGTCGTCCGACGGATACGTGGCCGCCCGAGGAATCGTCAGCGGCGGACACACTCCGGTCGAGCAGGACGTCTCCTACGAGTACATCCTCTTCACCGAGGTGCCGTTCGCAGTCTCGGCGCTTGGTGTGTCCATCCAGACCTCGTAGCCTCGTTGCGGGGGCGGCGTGGTGGACGTCTGGCCACCACGCCGCCGATCCGCGAAAGACCGACCGCCGGAAAGGGAGTGCCGAGCGTGAACGTCAAGATGATCACCCTCGCGACGGTGTGCCTGGCAGCCGCGCTGGCCGCCCTGTCGGTGCTGCTCTTTCCCTGGGCGGAGTACGGCAACATCGACGTACCTCTGCGCCGGCTACCGAACTGGGGCGTACATCTGGGCGGCGCCCTGATCTTCTACGCGGCTCTGACGTGGCTGCTGGTCACGCCGTCGAACCGGCGCGGGCCGCAACTCGTCGTGACCGCGGGTGCCGCCGTGGTCGCGTGGGCGACCACGGCGATCGTGGCACTCGGCTACGACAACGCGTCGGCGATCTTTCCTGGCGCGGTCCCGATGGTCGTTCCCCACCTGGGTCTCGGTCCTTTCGTCGCGGCGCTGGCGGTGCTGGTCGGCCTCGTCTCGGCCGGCACATCCGCGATTCGACGCCGCCAGATGGTCGGGGCCGCCGGGAGTTCTCCCCCGGCCCGATAGAGGCGAGGTGCCGCTCCGGGCGGGCACCGTCCTCTTTCGGCAGGCGACCACGACGATCCAGCCGACCACCGCAACCCTGGTGACGCTGCTACCTCGGGGCGTCCGGGGACGGGCAGGTCGGTATCGGGGCGGTGGATGGGCTGGCCTGATCGTCCGGCGGGCCGGAACCGTCTCTCGTATGCACGCTGCCGCCGACGCCCAGGCCACCGGTAATGCTGTGCTGTGGCTGCCCGACAGCGTCGTACGCGGTGAGTGTCACCTGTTCCGGGCCCTCGTAGAACTCCGGAACCGTGTGCCGCTCCGGCGGCAGCGGGGTGGCCCGGCGCTGGACCCAGAAGAGAGTCCAGCCGGTGGCGGCGTTCCGGGAGGTCTCGGCCGCCGTCGCGGCCCCCTCGGAGGCGACCGTGATGCGGTGCGCCGTCCTGGTGTAGAACCCGACGTCGAGGACGGTGTTCGGCCCGAGTTCAAGTTGACTGCTGAAGAACTGACGGGGCGGATCGTCGGCCCGCTTCCCTGCCAGGTCCCCGCTAGGGTCGCGCACCTCCAGCGTCGTGTCCCACACCTCGACCGTGCCGGCCTGCTGATCGCGGAAAGCCACGACGAAGCCGGGCTCGTCGACGGTCCCGGTGAAGCCAATGAGGACGTCGTATCGGATGTTCCCGTTCGGTGCGTCGAAAACGGCACCGGTTTCGACCAGTGGCCCGAGGGCGTCCGCCTCGCCGATCGGATCATTCGGCGGGCTCGGACAGGGTGACGTCCAGGACGGCGGCCCGGCGACCTCAGAAGCCGGGCCCGCTCCGCTGACCGCCGTGACGGTGGAGACGGCACCGGCCACGACGGCGACAACGGCCGCGGCGACCACCGTCCGCCGTCGCGTCCGTATCCGGTGGGCGCGGCGACGGATCAGGTCCGGCGGAATGTGTACGGCGAGGTCCGTGGTTTCGGCGTCGAGCGCGTGGCGCAGGTCGTGGATGTCTCGCATCAGGACTCCCGGGGTCGCGTCGGGGCACCCACCCGCAACGGTAGGTCGGATGACCTCGACGATTCGACGAGATCAGGAGAAACCCGCAGCTTGGCGAGCGCGCGGGCGTTGGTGCTCTTCACCGTGCCGAGCGAGACGCCCAGCTCGACGGCGGTGTCCTGCTCGGTGAGGTCGAGGAAGTAGCGCAACACCACCACGGCCCGTTCCCGGCGGGTGAGTTGCCGCAGCGCACGCAACACACTGTCCTGCTGCGCGAGCCGGCCACCGTGGTCCATGGCGTCGGAAACGTCCGGCACCTGGCCGGTGAGCGTTTCGCGTCGGCGCCGCAGCCGACGCCACCAGTCGGTGTGCAGATTGATCATGGTGCGGCGGGCGTACCCGAAGCCGTCTCCGGGCCGTATTCGGTGCCAGGACAGGTAGACCCGGGCGAGCACCTCGGCGACCAGATCCTCCGCACGGGTGCGGTCCCCGCCGGTGAGCAGGCACCCTACCCGGTAGAGCCGGTGGGAGCAGGCGCGGACGAAGTCGTCAAAACTTTCCGGTTCCGGCATTGGCCAACCCTTCGTTGGTGTCTCTCCACGTACGAACCGGAGATCTGGAAAGGTTGCGTCGACGGCTCGGCGCCTCGGGTCGGCGGCGGTCTGTCCCAGCGGCCGGTACCCGTACGCGTTCGGGTCGTCCTCCACCGGACCGGTGTGCCGGGCGTAACCTCGGCTCATGGATGCCCTCCTGCCGGTCCTGGTGCTCGCCGCCACGCTGGTCGCGATCCTGGCCGGGCTCACCTGGCTGGGAATCCGGGTACGACGCCGGGGCGCGGGCGGCGACGTCATGGGGCCGTTCGAGGAGATCTGGCATCCGGCGGCCCACCGGTACCGTGCGGAGATCCGGGTGCACGAGGAACGGATGGTGCCGACGCCGTCGCCCGGTGACCTGGACAGTCGGCAGCGTGGCATCCGCCGCTGACAAAAGTCGCCGCCGGGTTCGAGACCTGTCGGATAGCATCCGCGTGATTTCCGGCGGAGAGGAAGCCCGTGCAGACAGGTGCTCTGAGGTCAACGGCGTCGGGCCTCGTCCTCGTCACCGCGATGAGCCTCTCGGTCGCGGGCTGCGGCATCGGCGGGATACCTCTCGCCAGGTCGACGCAGCCCGAGGCGACCTCCACGCCGATGGCGAGCCAGTTCAGCCCGGTGGAGAAGTTGGCGGACGCGGCGGCGAAGACGAACCAGGGCCCCGTCACCGTCGTCATGCGGGCCCCTGGGATCAGGACCGAAGCCAGGATGGATCCCGACGGTAGGAAAGCCAGGACGACCATCGCCATGGAGGACGCGACGGGCGGCCCCCTCAGGGTCGAGGTGATCCAGATCGACTCCGACCTGTATCTGCGGCTGCCCGACGTACCCGGTCCGTCGATCTGGATGCACAGCGACGTCGCGAACCTTCCACCGGGCAGCACGCTTCGCATGCTGGGCGGGAGCGACCACAGCCGCGCCGCCGACCTCGCCAACTGCGTTGTCAGTGCGGAACGGAAGGGCGGGCACGATTTCACGGGCCTGCTGGACCTCACCCGTTCACGCAACATCACTCGTGAGCTGCTCACCGAGCTCGGCCCGAAGGCCAGGGCCATTCCGTTCAGCGCCCGCACGAGTACCGACGGCAGCCTGTACGAATTCACCATCGACATAGCGAGCGTGCTGCCGGCCTACGACGAGATCAGGTACGCCTACAGCAGGATGGACGGAGTGGACGTCGAGCGTCCGGACGCCTCCCAGGTTACCGAGCTACCCGGATCCATGACCGACCGCTTCGACGTGTGACCAGCCCGGCCTCCCACCGTCGCCGTGCGCCACGCTGCCGTACGGCTTATCCCGCGGCCGTGGCGTCGACTGGGTATCGACCGTTCGAAGACGTTTCCAGCCCGACGTAGGTTGCCACGACGGACGTCGAATTCAGACCAGCTGGCAGGAGTACGCGTTCGGCGTCGCCGTCGTGACGCCGGCCGGGTTCGCCGGCCGACCGATCACCTGGAAGGTTACCGACTGACCAGGGTTGATCACCGCGATCGAGGTCGCCGGGGTGAAGGCGTACGCGCTGTTCGGGGTGATGTGTGCGTTCACCGCCTGGTCGACCACCGATCCGCTCGGCCACGACGCCGGTACCCACCACATGCCGTTGAGCGTGACGGTGCCGGTGTTGGTCACCCGGAACTCGCCGGTGAAGCGGGCGGGCTGACTGCCGGACGCCGGCTGGACCTGGAGCACCTGGTAGGAGGCGGAGCAGCTTTCGGCGGCCGCCCGCGCCGGCAGGGCCGGAGCCAACGCGGCCAGGCTTCCGGTCAGGGCGGCGGCAACCGTCGCGACACGACGCGAGCGGACAGATCGGACGGTACGGACCGACGAGACAGGCATGGTTCCTCCTTCAGGTCGCTCATCCCCAATGAGCGGACGGTCGGGAACGGACATCGGGCGTCGAAACGTTTCCCGCCGTCGGCAGAAACGACGCCCACGTCAGACAGTCAACCATGGATGTCGATGTCTTGGAGTCCTCCTCAGCCCGCCCGGACGAGGAGTCGTACCACCGACGTCGGCGGGGGCGCCTATGATCGCCGGCCATGACCCTGATGCTCGCGGCGGTGTACGCCGACGGCTGGGACGATGCGGTCGTCAACCCCCTGACCCGTACGGCGGCCGAGGCGCGGGACGCCGCAGGTGAGCCGTACAGCGTCGTGCTGCTCCGCGACGGTCGACGGCACGCCGTCATCGACATCTCCTGGGTGGACGGGTACTGCCACGTCTCCCGTTACGACGAGGCCGACCGGCAGATCTCCCGCCATGAACTGCGCCGCACCCCGGACGGGGACCTGTTCCTCCGCCGGGCGCGGACCTGGGTCGGCCCGCCGGACGTCGGCGTACACGAGTTTCCGCACGTCGCGGCCCGGCACAGCACCACCTACCGGCTCGCCGGCGGACGCACCGACATCGACGAGCCGCAGGGCGACCGTGGCTCCCGGAGCGACACCAGCTCCGCCGAGTTCCCGCCCCGGCTGCCGGTTCCGGCCTTCGGCCGGTGGCGGGACCTGCTCGCCCTCGTCGGCGACGGCGACTGCGAGATCGTCGAAGCGGACGGACACTCTCTGCCGGTACGCAGCGCCACCGTCCCGCCGTGGCAGCCGCCCCGACCGCTGACGCCGGACGATGTCGAGGAGTTGTTCCGCGCCGGCACCGAGCGGCCGATCGACGACCGGCGGATGCGGCTCTCCACCCACTCCGCCGGGACCCTGCGCCTGCCGTCCGGCCGGCTGGTCGCGACCGATCCGGGCTGGCTCAAGTACGACAACGTGCCGTTCACCGTCACCGTGCCGCCCGGCGACTATCCGGTGACGATCAGCCTCGCCACCTTCGTCGACGAACCCGACCACCGTCGGGTCGCCGCCGCCCGGCTCGACATCACCGACCGTCCGGTGGTCGGCTGGGAGCTGGCGCTGCGCGACGGCCAGGAACCGCTCGACCTGGGAGCCGGAGAGTTCTTCGGCTTCGGGGTGGACGCCGGCTTGGCCTGCTTCGCCGATGCCGGGACGTACGACCGGATCCCGGACCTGAAGTCCCACCTCGACGCCATGATCGAGCCCCGGTACCGGGTCATCGGCGACGGCGAACTGGTGGCCTGGTCCAGTGGCTGGGGTGACGGGGCCTACCCGACCTGGATCGGCCGGGACGCGGACGGCGACGTCGTCTGCTTCGTCGCCGACATGCTGCTGTTCTACGAAGGCGAGGACGAAGAGGGCGAGGACGAAGAGGACTAGGACGGCTAGGACGACCGGGTCGACGGGTGGGAAGCCGCGTGGGTCAGTGTGAGTCGCTCGGCGGCGCGTGCCGGTCGATGTGGTCGCGGAACCAGTCGAGCGTGAAGCGGTGTGCCGCGATGCCGTAGTCGAGCGTCGCGTGCTGGTGGGTGGCGAGGTCCCGGTGCTTCTTGGGGATGTCCAGGGTCTTGAGGTGCTTGTCGAGGGCCGAGAGCCGGGCGAGGTCGGCCTCGATGCGCGCCGTGATGCGGCGCAGCACCGGTACGCGGTCGACCGGCTCCAGCAGACCGAGGAAGTAGAGCCTGGACAGCGCGGCGGTCTCCAGATCGGGTCCGGTCAGCTCCGCTGTCATCCACGCGTGGAACTCCTGCCGACCAGCGTCGGTGACCCGGTACACCGTCCGCCCCCGGCCGCCGGCTTCGACGCTGGCGACCTCGATGAACCCCCGTGCGAGCAGGGTGTTCAGCGCCCGCTTGATGCTGCCGGAGCTGGCGCTGTAGAAGAGCGCGACGCCGGCCTCGAAGCCCTTGATGAGGTCGTAGAAGCTCTGCGGGGCGATCAGAAGCAGACCGAGGATGACATGGGCCACCGGCCGAGTCTAGACTTCATGTCTCGTAGACATGTCTCATAGACAGGTTGGGGTTATCTCACGTGAGGCCACCGCTCGCCACGACCCCCGCGCACGACAACGACGTCCCCGCCGCGGTCGACGCGCGGCTGACGGGCCTGCTGGAGAAGCTCGTCGCAGGACGCGGCGTGCACCACGTCAACCTCGCCGTCACGAGCGGCACCGGCCAACAGCGCTGGTCCGCCGCCTCCGGCCGGGCCGGTGCCGACGACCACCCGGTACGTCCCGACACCCCGTTCTTCATCGCGAGCGTCACCAAACGTTTCATCATCACGCTGGTGCTACAGGCGCACGAGCGTGGCGAACTCGAACTGGCCGCACCGATCAGCAGCTATCTGCCGGCGGAAACGATCACCGGACTCCACGTCCTCAGGGGAATCGACCGGACCTCCGCGATCACGGTGCGCCACCTCGCGAGTCACACCTCCGGGCTGCCCGACCAGTTCGAGAAGCGCCACGCGGGCCCCAGCCTGTACGAGCGCCTCGCCGCCGGTCAGGATCTGGCCTGGACCTTCGAGGACACCATCCGGACCACGCGCGAGCAGCAGCGCCCGCACTTCGCGCCACAGGACCTCGCCGCCGCCCGGCAGAAGGCCCGCTACTCCGACACCGGCTTCCAGCTGCTCATCCGCGTCCTGGAGACGGTGACCGGGCGCTCGTTCGCCGAGCTGCTGACCGAACGGATCCTCGGTCCACTCGGCCTGACCCACACCTGGCTCCCCGGACATCGCCCGCCGGATCCGGCTACCCCGACGCCCTCGCCGCTCTACGCGAAACAGCGTCGCGTGGAGCTGACCTCGATGGTCGAGTCCTGCAACGACCTGTTCAGCACCACCGGCGATCTCCTCACCTTTCAGCGAGCGCTGCTCGGCGGCGAACTCGTCGACGACGCCCGCTCGCTGGAGCTGCTCACCGAGCGACGCAACCGGCTACGCAACATCCCCATCCTGCGGTACGGACTGGGCACCATGTTCTTCACAGTCGGTCGGCTGATGTCATCGGGGCGCACCCCGGTCACGCTCGTCGGCCACTCGGGTGCCACCGGGACCTGGCTCTTCCACTGTCCCGAACTCGACCTGCACCTGGCTGGCACCGTCGACCAGACCAGGGGGCAGGCGATCCCCTTCCGGCTCATGGCGAGATTACTGAGCATCTGGCGAACGTGACGGCGAAGAACGCTCCCGGGTCGACAACGGGGCGACCTGCTGTGGACCGAACTGTTCCCGGCCAGGAGCTCCGGCACGTGGTCCTCGCTGAACCGGCCGGGTACCAGAGGGTGGTCCGGTGGGGCGTCGGCACCAGCGGAGCCACGACTCCCGAGGGGCGCTCGCCGCGCTCGGCATCCCCACCGCCGGACGCGACCTCCGGCTCCGGATCAACTACCGGAGTACGTCAGCGCGGTCCGGCAGCGGGTCGTGTTCGCGTCGAGGGGACGTCCGCCGGCAATGCGTCTTCGCAGGTCCCTGGGGCTTTACAGTGACCTGGTGGCAGTTCAGGTGATCATGCTGAATGGCGGCTCAAGCTCGGGCAAGTCGGGGATCGCCCGCTGCCTGCAGGCGATCCTGCCGGACCCGTGGCTCGTGCTCGGGATCGACACCCTGATCAGGGTCATCCCTCCGGCCATGCGGACGACACGCGAGGGAGTGGTGGTCGACCCGGATGGTGTGGTCCAGGTCGGCCCGCAGTTCGAGGCGGCCGAGGCGGCCTGGAGGGCGGGCATCGCGGCGATGGCCCGGGCCGGTGCCCGGGTCATCAGCGACGACGTCTTCCTGACCGGGGCGGTGTACCAGCAGCGGTGGCGGCAGGCTCTCGCCGGACTCGACGTTCTCTGGGTCGGCGTCAGGTGTGCGAGCGAGGTCGCCGTGGGCCGCGAGATCGCCCGGGGAGATCGACCCCGCGGGATGGCCACGTCCGAGGCGGAGACGGTCCACCGGGGCGTCGTCTACGACCTGGAACTGGACACCACACACTCCGAGTCCCTGGACTGTGCACGGGTGGTCGCCGCACGCCTCGGGTGATGCGGGCGGTCCGACCAGCCTGCCCGGCGGGTCGACGGATCAGACGTCCCGGGCCGGCTGACCGAGCCGGCAGGCGGCCAGTGCCACCCGTACGGGCTGGCGGCCGTTGAAATGGAAGCGGACGAGTTCGGCGGCCGTCACCTCGACGGTTCCCAGGGACAGCTGCCGCCGCGCCGCCACCCACTCGACCAGGGCGGTCGGGTCAGCTACCGGCCCGGCGAAGTGCACCAGCGTCGCGTACCAGATGTTCCGATTGAAGTCAGCCTCGAACCAGTCGTCGTCACCCAACTCGTCGCCGAGCCGCGACGCGAACTCGTCGGCCGTGGGGTCGACCGGATACGCGCAGGTCATCACCCCGGAAGGGGTGAGCGTCAGGCCGCGCAGCGCGAACCCGATCGGCGGAAGGTCCCGGGCTGCGCGCGCCAGGGCGGCTCCGGACCGGGCGACCAGGGGATCACCCGCCGGCAGCGGCGACCGGTGTGCCTCGATCGCCCGCACGGTGAGGTGCACCGCCTCCGGGGCTCCGGTCGGCCAGTGGGCGGGGCCGGCGACCCGGAGGGCCTCGTCGGCGATCGCGGCCATCCGGGCCTCGCTCGCGCCGTCCGGGCGCAGCACCACGGAGAGTCCCCAGCGCCCACCGTTGACCGGCGGCGAGTCCCGGTGGTGGCTGCCGGCCAACACGGCCGCGCGCCCGCGCTCGAACAGACTGTCGAAGGTCGCCGTCCACCGCGATTCGTCGGTCACGGCCGCTGAGACGGCTCTCCTGGTTGATCTCACCAAACGCACGGTACCGGCCGGCCGCCGCGCGGCCCACCAGCAGGAACCGCTCGACAGGTGACAAGACCCCGAGCGGCTCGCCGCCGACGAGACCGCGGAGCGATTCACTGCCCCCGGGGACAGGTCAGCTCGTCGGCGGGACCGGGCCGTCGGGGGGATGGGCGCGCGGTGGCCGCCGGTCGAGCCACGGCCGCCGGACGGTACGCCGCCCCCTCGCGGCCTCCTGGGCTGCCGCGCCTGATCGACGCCGCACCGGTACCGGGCGGCGGGACGGGCGCGAACCGGCACCGGCGTCGTCCGTGACCGGCGGCCCGGGCTGCTGTGGCAGCGCCGTGGCGAGCGTCCGTACGGCGGTGACCAGGAGTTGCACGTTCTCGGTGAGTGTGTCGAGGTGCCGGGCGAGGCGGTCCTCGGTGGCACCGTCGCTCCGCACCGGCTGACGCGGCGCCGGAATCCGTACCTCGGCACCGGTGGGCGCCGGCCGCTCGGCGGCGCCGGCCACCCAGTCCAGTTCGGCGAGCAGTCCCTCGTCGATCAACGGCCCCTCGGTGACCGGGAGGCCGTCCGGGCGCGGCGAATCCGCCCAGTCCTCGTAGGCGTCCCTCCCGAGCCGGGCCTCGACCGCCTGCGGCTCGTACATCTCCTCGACGATCCGCAGGTAGAGCTCGTTCGGGTGGGGCAGGTCGCGGATCCGTCGCAGCGGCTTGCGCCAGCCGTCCGTCTGGTTCTCGAAGGTGCCGTAGTTCAGCAGTCGGCCGAGCGGCGACTGGACGTACCGCAGGTCGGTGACGCGCAGCAGCGGCAGCATCTCGACCTTGCGGCGGAGCACGCCGCGCATCGACATCAGCCGCTTGTTGGTCAACGTCAGCCGGTCGAAGTACCAGCGTGGGAACTGCCACAGGAGCAGCAGCACGGTGATCACGACGACCCAGACGGTCAGGTCGTCGACGTACTGGGGTTTGATCCGCACCCGGACGGCCCAGACGCCGAGCACCCCGTACGTGAGCACGATGCCGGCGGACTTGACGAGACTGATCCAGTGTCGCCGCCACTCGCCCCGGTAGCGTTCCGTGGGGAAGAGGTACTGCGCCACCATCGCCGTCGGCTCGTCCTCCAACGGCAGGACCCGACGCGGGCCGATGGGCAGCTCGGACACCGGGTCCCCGGCGGCCGTCGTCTCCGGCCGGATCAGGCGCCGGAGCCGGAACAGCAGCGCCGAGGAGACGAAGCCGAGCCCGGTGACGAGCTTGGAGAGCTTTCCCGGACGTACGTTGATCAGCGCCTTGAGTTCCTCCGCGCGGATCTCCGCCTGTGCCGTCCCGTTGTACTGGAGCCGGGCGGACCAGCCCACGAAGAGTCGAGCCAGCCAGGGTGAGAGTTCGGTGGTTTCGTTGACGACAAGACCGAGAACAACGCCGAGGAAGATCTCGATCCCGGTCATCAGCGCTCCGCCAGGCGCCGGGTCATCAGGCCGAACCGGGGCCGCAGCCGCGACGCCGTCGGACGGGACTGGGCACGTACCCGGGAACGCGCAGCCTCCACCCGGTCGGCGACGATCCGGTAGTAGCGTTTCCGGGGCCGGTCCTCGCCGGGTGCCAGGGTTTCCCACCTGGACTCGACCCAGCCCCACTCCTCGAGCCGGTCGAGCGAGCGGTAGACGGCGGGGCCGGAACGCCCCACCGCCTTCATGATCAGCCAGCCGTGTACGTCGATGTTCCGTTCGAAGCCGTCCAGCAGAACGTCCAGCACGCTCAGTGTCGTGCGGTCGATCTGCGGCCCGTCCACTCCGCCATCGTACGGCCGGCCGTCCAGTCTGGAACAGGGTGCGTACCTGCCCGAATAGACAGACCGACATGCCGTCGGGGGGGCCGGCGGGGTACGAACGACACGGCCCGCCGACCGATCCGGATAGTGCGCCGGCTCGTCTCCCCCGGGTGTCATTTTCCTGGCTAAACAACCGCCGATTCCAGGCTACGGTCATCGTTGCTCAGCGGGTCGGCGCGGTGTTCGCGCAGGTCGAGGAGCACCGCCGGAGCCAACGTGTGCCACCGGCTCCGGCCTGGAACCGCCGCGAGGAGAAGCCATGACCCGACGTTTCCGCACCCTGCTCGCCGCCGTGGCGGTGGTCGCCACCGCACTCGGTCCGGCGACGCCGGTACAGGCGGACAATCCACGGCGTCTGACGGTCGCGACGTACAACGTCTACCAGGGCGCGGACCTGACCGTCCTGTTCACCGCCCCGACCCTGCCGGAACTCGTCGAACGGGCCGGGCTCGCCTACCAGCAGGTGGTCGCCACCGACTTCCCGGCCCGGGCCCGGGCCATCGCGCGGCTGCTCGCGAAGACCCGTCCGGACGTGCTCGGCCTGCAGGAGGTGGCACTGTGGAAGAAGGGCCCACTCGACGGCCCGCTCCAGGTCAGCTACGACTTCCTGGACATCCTGCTCCGGGAGCTACGGGCGGTCGGACTCCGCTACCGCACCGCCGCGACCGTCACCATGTTCACCGGAACCCTGCCGATCAGTGCCACCGAGCAGGCGAGCTTCTCCGACCGGAACGCGCTCCTGGTACGGGACGGACTCCAGGTGAGCAGCCCGCAGTCACACCTGTACGACGCGAAGGTCGTGGTCGACACCCCGGCCGGCATCACCTTCAACATTCCGAGCGGCTGGATCGCCGTGGACGTCGGCGTCGACCGACGCGACCGGGTACGGCTGGTCACCACGCACCTGGACCCGTCGGCGGCGGCCGTCCGCGACGCCCAGGGCCGGGAGCTGTACGCCGCGCTGGCCGGTTCGCCGTACCCGGTCGTCGTCGCCGGTGACGTCAACTCGCCGCCCACCAACACGACCGGCCCGTACGGAAAATTCGTCACCGGTGGCTACCGCGACGCCTGGCGGGCGGTGCACGGCGCGCGGGACGGGTTCACCGCCACCCAGGATCCCGATCTCAGGAACCTGCCGTCCCTGTTGGACCAACGTGTCGACCACGTTTTTCACCGGCCGGGGCGGCTGGTGGCGGTCTCCGCCCAACTGGTCGGGGAAGCGGTGCGGGACCGTACCCCGACCGGCCTGTGGCCGTCCGACCACGCCGGTCTGGTGGTGACGCTCCGGAGGGTCGGCTGGTGACGGGTGGGACGGCGGCGAGGGCGGCGTCGGCGACCGCCGCGACGTCGTCGGAGGCCATCGGCCGCATCGGGGCCGAGCTGAGCCGGATCGTGTCGCCGTCAGCGCTGCCCAGGGCGCTCTCCAGGCATCCTCCGGTACCTTGGTACTTGTACATCTGTACAAGATGAGGAGGACGGCGATGGCGTACCTGTTCCTGGCGGTGGCCATCGGTGCCGAGGTCTTCGCCACCAGCATGATCAAGAGCACCGACGGCTTCAGCCGGCTCTGGCCGACCGTCGTCTGCCTCACCGGGTACGCGGTGTCCTTCGCCGCATTGTCCCAGGCGGTCAAGGCTGTTCCGGTGGGCGTCGCCTACGCCATCTGGTCCGGCCTCGGCACCGCCGCGATCGTCGCCATCGGCGCCGCCTTCCTCAACGAGCCGATCACCCCGATCAAGATCGTCGGAATCAGCCTCATCGTCGTCGGAGTGGTGACCCTCAACCTCGGTGGAGCGACCCATTGACCGGCGACCCCACCCCGGCCGCACGCCGCCGGTCCGGTGGTGGCCGGACCCAACGCACCCGTGACCCGCGGGCCCGCCGCGAAGCACTGGCCCGCGCGGTACTGGAGGTCGTCGCCGAGGTCGGCATCGGCCGGACCACCCACCGCGCCGTCGCCGCCCGGGCGGACCTGCCGCTCGGCGCGACCACCTACTACTTCCCCACCCTCGACGACTTGATCGCCGCCGGGCTGCGCCTCGCCACCGACCTGCTCGACGCCGAGCTGCGGTCCTGGTCCGACCGACTCGCCGCCGCACCGGACCCGGCCGCCGCGCTGGTCCAGCTCGTCGGGTCCTACCTGGCCGACCGACGACGGGCCCGGATCGAGTACGAGCTCTACCTCGCCGCCGCCCGCGACGTCGCCCTCCGACCGCTCGCCGAGACGTGGCTGCACGGATTCCGCGAGCTGTCCGAGAGGTACGTCGACGGCGCGGACCCCCGGGCGGTCGGCGCGCTGCTCGACGGCGCGATGCTGCAGGCGCTGGTGACCGGCACTGACCTCGACACTCCCGGCCTGACCGCCGCCATCCGCCGCCTCACCACCCCTCCCGGCTGAGTCGCGCGACGCGAACCGCCCACCGACCTGCTCCAACAACCAGGGTTGCGGCTGGCGGAGCGGGTGGGGCACGCTGTGCCGGGCCACGTCGACAGAAGTCGATCATCTGTCCGTGGTGGCGTACCGGAGACCGGGCCGGCCCGGTCGATGCGCTGAGGGACAGGATGTCGGGTGTACGGGGATCCGGACGAGTTGGACCGGCTGGCCGGCCGGCTGAGGCGGCAGGCCGCGCAGGTACGGCAGATGGCCGCCGACCACGAACGCGAGGGCCGCAACGCCCGCTGGGTGTCGCTGGCCGCGCAGAGCTACCGCGACCGGCTCGGCCAGGACCGGGCCCGGGCCGACCTGGCGGCCGACGAATTGGACGGTGTCGCTGACGCGCTGGTGGCACACGCCCGGGAGGTACGGGACCGGATCGCGCTGATCGCCCGAATCGAGGACCAGGTCACCGGCTGGTTCAGTACCACGGTGCAGCGCCTGCGGGAGGTGGCTCCCCTGGCGGGTGGTCCGTTGTTGACGGTCGCGACCGAACTGCCCTGGGCCGGTTGGCCGTTCCAGCCGGGTCGACTGCCCGCCTCCGGTGACCGGCAGTGGCTGGAGGTCGGCGAGTTCATGCGCGGCAAGGGGATCCTCTGAATGGCCGCCGACGACGACGCCGACCGGGTCGGCCCGGCTGCCGACGACGACACCGGGGCAGGTGACGCCGGGACCGGAACGGGATCGGGTGCCAGGGCTGGCGCGGGGGCGGCTTCGCGTCGCCTGGTGCTCTCCGCCGCCGAGTGGGCGGTGCTGGTCGATCGCACCGGGCTGCGCCCACCACCCGGGTTCGGTACCGGTGACCCGCCGCCCGTCCGGTTACGGGCGGCGGCGTACGCGCTGGCCGGCTGTGGTGTGGTGACGGTGGCCGGCGACGACCCGTTGACCTGCGAGCCGGTCGATCCGGTCGCGGTCAACCTGGCGACCTTCGCCGGTGCCCGGGCGCTGGTCCGGGTTGAGGTGTCGGTCGACGGCCGCTCCTCCCGGGCCGTGTACGCGGTCGCCGGGCCGGTCGGCGCCAGCCTGTTCGCCCTCGCCGACGGCGGTGTCGAGCTGTCGATGTTCGGGGCGGTGGCCCTCGGCGCGGAACTGGTCCGCGCGGTCCCGACCGTCGGGGACCTCCTACCGCAGGCGTCGGCGCTGCTCGGCCCGGCCCTCGGCGGCACCCGTCAACCGCTGACCGGCCGACTGCCGCTCGCCGCACTGGCCGAGTACGCCCCCGCCGCCGAGCTCGCCGGAACGATCGGGCAGCAGGAGGTGATGGTGGCGCTGCGGCTCAGCCCGGCACAGGCGTGGCTCGCCGAGCAGGTGAACGCCCGGACGAGCGGGGTGCTCCGGGCCCTGGTGACCGGCCCGGTCGCCACCGTCCCGGCGAACGGAGAGCCGAACGCCGGTCCGGGAGGCGGCAGGCCGCACGTCGGTCGGGAAGGCGCAGGGCCGGACACCCGGCCGGGGAACGGACAGCCGAACATCGGTCCGGGAGGCGGCAGGCCGGACGCGGGGTCCGGGAACGGGCCGGCGGGTGCCGGCGGGCTCGGGGTCGGACAGGTGGTGTGGCTGGCCACCGACGACGGCTGGCTCGGGATACGACCGGCCCCGGACGGGTCCGGGCGGCGGCTCGTCGAGCTGGGTCCGGTGCACCGGGCGGAGATCGGTGCGTGGCTGGCGCCGTACCTGGCGGCGATCCTGGAGAGCGGCGATGGTGGATCCTGAGTTCCAGATCAGCGGCGGCGCCGGCGGCGTCGGTGCCCGGTACGACGACATCGGCCGGCTGGCCCGGCAGAGCGAGGATCTCTCCGGAGAGTTGGCGGAGATCAGCGCCCGGGGGCACGGTGTCCTGGTCGACCCGGACCTGCTCGCCTCGGCGCTGCTCAACCCCGACGGGTTCGCCATGGTCGAGGCGAGGCTGCTCCGGGCGCTGGACGGGCCGGACGGGCTGACCGCGTTGTCGCTCGGGTTCGGCCAGCGGGCGGTGGCGCTCCGCGCCGTGGTCGCTGCCTACCAGGCGGTGGACGAGGAACGGGCGCGGACCGTCGACACCCTGCGGTGGATGGCCGGCTACCTGGTCGGCGAGACGATTCCGTTGACCCTCGGGGTGGGTGCCGTGCTCGTCGCACCCACCGCCCTCGGCCTGACCCTGTTCGGCGACGACGTCGACTGGGAACGGCTGCTGACCGACCATCCGGGGGTCGTCGACAACCTGGTCGGGATCGGGCCGGGGCTGCTCAGCAGCCTGCCGGGCGCGCCGCTGGTCAGTGACGTACCGGGGGCGGCGGGCCTGATCGCCGAGTTCTACGACGACGGCGGCTTCCGGGTCGAGGCGGTCGGCGGCGAGGAGGGCAACGTCGACACCACGCACGAGTCGATGACCACGCCACCACGCGGCTTCGCGGACCTGATCAACGGCTTGGACTACCGCAACGACAAGGCCGGCATCGGCCAGCCGGACCAGATCGACGTACGGGTGGTCACGAACCCGGACGGCGGCACGGCGTACATCGTGGACATTCCCGGGACCAAGGCGCTGAACCCGCCGTGGAGTCCGGACAGTCCGTACCTCAACGACATGGGCACCAACGTGACGGTGCTCGGGGGAGACACCACTTCACGGCAGCGGGCGATCGCGGAGGCGTTGCGGATGGCCGGTGCCGGTGCCGACGATCCGGTGATGCTGGTCGGGCACAGCCAGGGTGGCATGGTCGCCGCCCAGGCGGCCCACGACAGCGGCACGGCGGGTTTCCCGTTCAACGTCACCCACGTGGTCACCGCCGGCTCGCCGATCGGGCACAGCGAGGTGCCGCCGTGTGTGCAGGTACTGGCGTTGGAGAATCGGCACGACATCGTGCCCCGGCTCGACGCCACCGACAATCCGGACGAGGCACACCGGACCACCGTCGTCTTCGAGTCCCAGCAGGGGTCGATCGCCGAGAACCACGGCACCCGGTCGGCGTACCTGCCGGCGGCGTCGGGGCTGGACCGCAGCACCGACCCGTCGGTCCGGGCGTACCGTGACAGTGCCGGGATGTTCCTGAACGGGGAGAGCGTGCAGGCGAGGGTCTACAACCTGCACCGGACGTTCTGAGGGATCCGATGCTGACGAGGGCACGGGCGTGCGGGCCGGCGGGACGACCGGTCCGGCGGGTGGTCGCCGTGCTGACCGCGGTGACCGTGCTGACCGCGACCGCCGGCTGTTTCCGGTTCGGCGACTCGGCGGAGGAACGCGCCCGGTCCGAGACGATCACGACGGAGATCCAGCGGGAGCTGGCCGGGCGGCCCGAGGTGGCCGAGGTGGAGATCGGCTACCAGAACAACCTCAACGTTCCCGGGCAGGCGCGGGTGACACTCACCGTCACCCGGGGCAGCGACCCGGAACCGGTCGTCGAGGAGGCGGTACGCCTGCTCTGGTCGAGCGGGCTGCACCCGCTGAACGTCATCGCCATCGGCGCCCGGGAGGCCGACAGCGACCGGCCCGGCATCGACCGGACGATCCGCCCGGACGACGAGGACCGGGCCGCCCTCGAAGCGAGGTACGGCCCCCGGCCACCGGCCTGAGCAGCCGGCACCGGTCCGAGGTCCGTCGGGTCCGACGGCTGATCCGGGCCGTGTCGGCGCTGGTGGGCGGGCTGTCCGAACCTCGGATGGGGTAGCCGGCCCCATCGGTCGGTGCGACCGCCGTACCTCGCCTCGGTGCGAGAGCCGGGCGGGCCTGGGAATCCTCCTTCCCGCTCCACGATCGCAAGATGGACGCATTTCACTGCTATACCTGAGGATCGTGTCGATGCCCATCGAACCCTCGACCTTCCCGGTCGGCCGCGAGGACGAGATCGCGCTGCTGCGGGACGCGACGATCCGGCTGCGCGCCGGCGCCGGCCGGGTGGTCTGGGTGGAGGGCGAACCGGGCATCGGCAAGTCCACCCTGGTCACCGCCGGCGCCGACATCGGCCGTGCGCTGGGCTGTCAGGTGTCGCACGGCACGGCGGACCAGCTCGCCCACCCGCTGCCGCTCGGGGTGCTCTTCGACTGTCTGGCGATCCGGCGGCATTCCGCCGACCCCCGCCGCGCCGAGATCACCACGTTCGTCAACGCCCGCCGTCCCGCGCTCGACCTGGACGACGATGCCACCTACGGCGCCGCCACCGAGATGGCGGTCGCCCTGGTCGACGAACTCTGCACGACCTCGCCGACGATGCTGGTCATCGACGACGTGCAGTGGGCCGACGAGGCCACCCTCGACGCCTGCCGGCGGCTCGCCTCGGCCGCGGTCCACCTGCCGCTGCTGCTGGTGATGTCGTGCCGTCCCGGGACCCGGCGCCCGGCCGTGGCGCGGTTGCGGACCACCGCACGTGGCCGGGACGCGACCCGGATCACCCTCGGCCCACTGGACCAGGCGGCGGTCCGGAAGCTGCTCACCGAGCTGGTCGGCGCGCCGCCCGGCGAGTGCCTGCGGGAACTGGCCGACCAGACCATGGGCAACCCGCTCTACCTGCGGGAACTGGTCGAGGCGCTGCTCCGCGAGGACCTGGTCGAGGTGGGCGAGGAGGCCGAGGTACGCCAACCGGGGTCGGGCAGCGTACCGAGATCGCTGACCGCGGCGCTGGACAGTCGGTTGAGTTTCGTGCCGACCGGAACCATCAACGTGCTGCGGGCGGCGGCCCTGCTCGGCGGCGAGTTCGCGGTCACCGAACTCGCGGTGCTGCTGGGCCGTCCGGCGATCGACTTCTCCGCCGACCTGCAGGAGGCGGTGGCCGCCGGGATCCTCGTCGACACCGGACAGCGGATGCGGTTCCGGCACCCGCTGATCCGGCAGGCGCTGCACGACGGTATGCCGACGGCGCTGCGTACCGCCCTGCATCTCGACGTGGCACGGGCGTTGGAGGCGGCCAGCGTCGAGCCGCAGCGGGTGGCGCAACACCTGCTGGCCGCCGGTGTGGTCGGCGACCGGTGGGCGCGACGCTGGCTCACCGAGGTCGCCCCGGTGCTGGCGGTCCGGGCTCCCGGCCTCGCCGCCGAACTGCTCCGCCGCGAACTCGACCACGACCTGCCCGACGACCGGGACCGCGCGGCGCTCGGCCTGACCCTGGCCCGGGTGCTGCCCGCCACGGGCGAACCCGGAGACGCGGTGGTCCGGGCCCGGCAGGCCCTCGCCGTCTGCGTCGACCCGGCCGACCGGGGACACCTGCACTGGGTGCTGGCCCGTGCGTTGTTCAGCAACGGGCAGAACAACGCGGCCGCCGACACGCTGCACCGGGCACTCGGCGCCCCAGACCTGCCGGACGCCTGGCGGGCCCGGCTGCTCGCCTCGCTGGCGATGTACCAGCGGGCCGGCGACGGCGACCTGGACGCGGCGGACGCCACCGCCCGCCGGGCATTGGAGATCAGCGAGGCGGCGGGCGACGTTCTCGCCGGGGCGTACGCGTTGACCGACCTCTGGCTCCACCACTCCGTACGTCGACAGCACCGGCGCGCCCTGGACTGCGCCGACCGGGCGCTGGAGACCCTCGGCACCGCCCCCGACCACCTTGATCTTCGGGCGTACGCGCTGCACGGCCGGATCTTCTCGTTGCAGAACCTGAGCCGCTGGGCGGATGCGGAATCCGCACTGCACGAGGTGCGGGAGTTCCTCCGCCGGGCCGGCCGCGCCGACGACACCACCTCCGGGGTGACCGCCGCGGTGCTGATGTTCTGGCTGGGCCGGTGGGACGACGCGCTGGCCGAACTCAACGCGGTCGACCAGAACACCTCCGCGTCGACGTACCGGGGGTTGCGGGAGGACGGCCCGGGATGGCTGTGGCACGGGGTGGCCGCCCTGATCAACGCCCGCCGGGACGAACGGGTCCGGGCCGGCGCCCACCTGCGGGCCGGCGCCGACCGGCCGGTGGTCACCGTCGCCGACCGGGAGAACACCGACTTCCTGCAGGTGGCCCGGGCACTCGCCGCGGAGCAGGACGGCGACCGACGGCGGGCGCTCGACCACCTCGGCGGCTTCCTCGAACGCCGGCCCGGCGAGATGACGTTGACCCACCAGTGGCTGCCCGGGCTGGTCCGGCTCGCCCTCGCGCTCGACGACCGGGCGGCGGGCCGGGCCGCCGTACACGCGTGTCTGGCCGAGGCGACGGCCGAGCAGGAGCCGGCGCGGGCCGGCGCGGCCGCCGACTGGTGCCGGGGCCTGTACGACGGCGACCCGACGCCGCTGCGTGCCGCGGTGGCGCACTACCGCGACACCGGCGTACCGGTGGAACTCGCCGGTGCGCTGGAGGACCTCGCGGTGGTCCTCGCCGAGCACGACGATCCGGCCGGTGCCCGCGCGACCGGGACCGAGGCGATCGAGCTGTACCGGAGTTTCGGCGCGGCCTGGGACGTCCGCCGGGCCGGGGCGCGGCTGCGCCAGCTCGGCATCCGACACGGTGTCCGGGGTGCGCGGGCCAAACGGACCGCGCACGGCTGGGACGCCCTGACCCCGACCGAACACCGGATCGCGTTGCTGGTCGCGGCCGGCCGGTCGACCCCGGACATCGCGCAGAGCATGTTCCTGACCAGGCGTACCGCCCAGACCCACATCTCCCGGATCCTGGCGAAGCTGGGCCTGCGCAGCCGGGTGGAGATCGCCCACGCGGCGTTCAGCCAGCATCCGACGGAGATCCCCGCCGACCGGTGAGACCGGCCGGCGGGGTGGGGTCCGCCGGGCTCAGCTGGCCGGGCCGACGAGCTTCCAGGGTTCCTCGTCGGGGGTGGCCCCGGTACCGGGCACGTTGCCCTGGGTCCACCACTTCGCCCGCCAGACCTTGCCGTCGTACTTCACGGTGACGTTCTCGACCGACTGTTCGGCGGGGTTGTAGACCCTGCCCCGGTCCCAGGCCGGTGCCGAACAGCCGCCGGCCGCCGGGGTCACCTTCGCGGCCCCCCGGTTCTGTTCCGCCACCGAGGCGTACGTGGTGGCGCTGAGCTTCACGTTGGTGTTGACCGGCCCGGTCGCCGGGATGTAGTAGATGATTGGCACGTCCAGGCTCCTGCCGGCCGGGATGATCTGGCAGTAATCCAGGGCCAGGCTGACCCGGTGGAACGTACCGTCGAGGCCGTCGCCGGCGTTCGGGCCGCTGTGCCCGGGCTGCACCTTCCACCGGCCGCCCTGCTCCCCGGTCTGCCAGTCGCCGTCCTTGATCAGGGCCGACGTCGAGGTCGGCAGGTCGAACGAGATGACGTTGTCCTTTCCGCCACCGATCGTGACGCCGGTGTTGTTGGTGATCCGCACGGTCGGGGTGAGCGGCCACAGGTTCGCCGTCTCGGTCGGGTACTGCACCAGGTCGACGGTGACGTCGACCGATGCCGCCGGCCGCGACACCGAGCTGCCCGAGGCGCGACTGTTGTCGTACCCAGTGCCGCCCTGGAGCCGTTCGTGCAGCTCGTTGGTCAGGGTGTGGCCCATGACGCACGGGTTGCCGGCGGTGGCGTTCTCCGGGCAGGCGTAGTCGCCGGAGAGTTCCCACATCATCACCCCGCCCGCGCCCTTCTCGTCGACGTAGTCGACCACCGCCTCCAGGCCGCTCAGGTCGAAGGTGGAGAGGAAGGTGCGCTTCTCGGCGTTCCACAGCCAGGAGGTCCGGGTCACCGGGTCCCAGTGCCGGTCGTACCGCCCGGTGCGGCGGTCGGCCGGGTCGCTCTCCGGGTCCAGGCCCACCGCGCCCGCGTACCGGGGGGTGATGTCGCGCTCCAGGTTCTCGGCGTGCCACAGCGGGCTCACCCCGGCGCCGACCTCGCTGCCGTCGGCGGCCAGGTCGTGCCAGATGTTGTCGATCCCGACCGCGCCGTCACCGCACGGCCGGACCAGGCCGGTACCGGGCTGGCAGTCCTCGCCGACCGAGGAACCCCACAGCCCCGCCTGGCCGCCGGTGACGTTGCGCCAGCCCCGGGTGTAGTACGGGATGCCGATGTTGATCCGCCCCGCCTGGAGCGCACCGCGCAGGTAGTGGAAGGCCCAGTCGGTGTTGAAGTAGCCGACCTTCTGGTACTCGGGGGTGTTGTAGAGCTCGGCCAGCTCCGGGTCCTTGCCGTCGTCGTACAGGGCGGCGTTCGGGCCGACCACGTCGTTCCAGGAGCCGTGGTAGTCGTACGCCATCAGGTTGGTGTAGTCCTGGTAGCGCAGCGCCTTGTGGTTCTCCATGCCCCGGACGAGATAGCCGGAGGCGGACGAGGCGGAGGTGAGCAGGTAGTACTGTCCGTCGGCCGCCGCCGCCCGGTCGAGCCGCTCCCGCAGCGTCCTCATCAGCGCGGTGTACGCGGTCGGCAGGCCCTTGCGCCGGGGACGGGCGTCGTTCCAGTCGTTCGGGTTGCCGGTGTCGTCGAGCACGGTCGGGTACTCGAAGTCGATGTCGACGCCGTCGAAGCCGTACTGGCGCAGGAAGGCGACGACCGAGTCGGCGAAGGTGTTGATCCCGGCCTGGTTGGTGGTGCCGTCCGCGTTCGTGGTCATGCCGTAGAAGCCGCGCGACTCGGCCCAGCCGCCGACCGAGATCAGCGTCTTCACCCGGGGATGCAGCTTCTTGTATTTCGTGAGCAGGTTGAAGTGCCCCCGGTACGGCAGGCTCTCGTCCACCTCCAGGCCGGGGCCGTCCCAGGTCATCCCGGTGGCCGGGTTGTCCGGGCCGTTGGCACCGACGGTGATCCGGTTGTTCTCGATCCAGGCGAAGGCGTAGTTGATGTGCGTCAGCTTCGACCACGGGATGTTCTTGACCAGGTACGCCGGTTTGTCGTCGGCGCCGGTGCGGGCACCGTTGAAGTAGCCGATCACCCGCCGCTGGCGGTCCTGGCCGAGCCACTCCCGGCCGTCACCCTGGTAGACCTCGCAGTACGGGGTGGTGGTGCCGGCGGTCGGGATCATCCCGTCCGGGCGGCACTGGGCGTGGTCGCCGGGGACCGCCGGCCGGGTGCCGCCGTTGTCGCCGCCGGGGTGCGACTCCTTCGGATCGCCGGCACCGCCGTTGACGGGCAGCGCCCGGCCGGTCGGGTTCCGTTCCACGATCTCGTCGATCAGCCCGCCGCCGGGAAAGTCCATCATCACCACGCCGGTGCGGTCCATGGTGGTACGGCCGCCGAAGTTGTCGCCCCGGTCGGGATAGAACTCCGGACAGCGGTCGCCGCTGTTGCGCAGGCACTGGATGAAAAAATTGTTCACCCCGGTCGCGCCCGAGGTGCCCGCGGCAACCGAGTACGGGTACAGCAACTGGCCGTCGCCGGCACCGCTGGTGAAGTTCACGTAGATGTGGTCCGGTTTGTGCTGGTGGTGGCCCTGCTCGCCTCGGTTGGCGTCCCACACCCCGTTGGTCCGCCGCAGGTGCTGCCGAACCCGCTCCCACTTGTCGTTGATGTTGCTGATCGTGTTCACCTGCCACCAGTTCTGCACGTACTCGTCGCGCAGTTCAGTGGAGCCGTAGGTGGGGTTGATGCCGTAGTTGGTGAAGACGCCGTCCCCGGCGCCGATGAAACCGACCAGGACGATCTTGCCGCGTACCTCGCCCAGCGTCGGCGCGAACGCGTGGCCCGTACCCGAGACCGCGTCCGGCCAGAACAGGTCGTCCCAGGCCGGGGCGGGGATGTAGTCCTGACCCTGGTCGTCAAAGGTGTAGGTGCGGCCCTCCAGGTACGACCGGAAGACCTTCATCCGCCACCCGTTGACGTTGTCGGCGTAGCTGGCCGGGACCGGGGAGTCGTCACAACTGGTGCTGCTGCCGTTGCACTCGAACTTCAGGTTCAGCAGGATTGTCTCGTCCGGGTTCTCCCGCAGGAAGTCCCGGGTCCGGCTCAGCACGTCGGTGAAGTTCGCGTGCTGGTAGTAGACGCCGTGGTGGATGGTGAAGGCGTACCCGTCGTCGGCGGCCTCCAGCCGCAGCCGGATGTCCAGCGCCCGGATCCCGGCGTTGAGCTGGGTGGTCAGGGTCGCCCCACTGAAACCGTGGTTCTCCTGGGTCTGGGTGATGTCGGTGCTGGCCGCATCGCAGGACGTCCCGTTCCAAAAGCCGCAGATCGACAGGGTGTCGTGCGTGCCCGGGACGGAGAGGTCGGCCAGTGAGGCGTCGTCCGGGACCCGGGACATCCAGTTCCGGTTCGCCGGCGACGCGGTGGTGATGCTGTTGTAGTAGTCGCTCGCGGACGCCGGGCCGGCCGGAGTCAACACGACAACAGCGGTCGCGAGCAGGGTCAGGATCAGGAACGGCAGCGAGATCCGGTGAGCTGTCCCCCGCCTCTCCCCCGCCACGGGCGGACCGGTTCCCTGGTGTGCTGTCATGCGGACCTCCGGCGTACCGGGTCGTGCCGCACGGTGCGCACGGCGAGTGGACGACCCGTGCCCGAAGTCTCGACGAGGGGCAACGGAAAGACATCTGCCAATTGACGACGGTGTCCGGCACCACATCCGTCGTGTCGGCCGGACGATCCGGCGGGAGACCTCCGTCACCTGCGCCGGGGGTCTCATGAAACGTTCAGCCGACACCCCGGGATCTCCCAACCGCGCGGCGCATCGTGGCATCGGCACCCGGCCCGTCCGGGTGTGTCCGTCACCACCCGCCGCCGAGGAGAGCAGCCAGCATGCCGAGTCAGCACCAGAGCCGGAAGGTCCGCGCCGAGGCGGCCAGGGCGGCGATGCAACGCGCCCGGCGTCGGGAGCGGCGGCAGCACCAGCTCTTCTGGGGCATCGGCGGTGGCCTGGTCGCCGCGCTGCTGATCGCGGTCGCGCTGGTCGTGGTGCTCAACCGGCCGGGCGCTGGTGCCGGGACGGCCGCCGCCCCGGCGATTCCGGCCACCCCGCCCGCCACCGCCGAAGGGCGTACGGACCAGCCGCCGTGGCCGGTACCGGCGGACCCGACCGCCCGGGTGCGGGCCGCCGGACTGCCGATGCTCGGCGCGGAGGGGACGGTCGAGCACATCCACGCCCACCTCGACGTGATCGTCGACGGCAAGCCGGTGCCGGTACCGGCCGAGGTCGGTATCGACGAGGCCGGGGGCGGGATCAGCCCGCTGCACACCCACGACACCACCGGCGTGCTGCACATCGAGTCGCCGGTGAAGGCCGACTTCAGCCTCGGGCAGTTCTTCACCGAGTGGCAGGTGGCGCTCTCGCAGAACCAGCTCGGCGGGCTCACCGCCGGGGACGGCAAGGTCCTGCGGGCGTACGTCAACGGCACGCCGTACTCCGGCGACCCGGCCGGGATCGTGCTGCACGCCCACGACGAGGTCGCCCTGGTCTACGGCACGCCGGACCAGCAGGCGAACCCACCGTCGAGCTACACCTTCCCCGACGGGCTGTGACCGGCGGTCCGGCGACCCGACCGCGCCGGCAGGGTGCCCGGCGGCCTCCGGTGGCGCGCCGCCGACACGGCGGATCAGCCGGCGGCGGGTACCGCCAGGCGCGGGGCGTCGACCGGCGTGCCGGCCCGCAGGATCGCCTCGGCCTCCGCGCCGACGAGCGGGCCGGCGAAGAGGTAGCCCTGGCCGTGGTGGCAGCCGTAGAACCGCAACTGGTCCCGCTGTGCCGGGGTTTCGATGCCCTCGGCCACCAACTCCAGGCCGAGGTTGAGCCCCATCGACACGATCGAGCGGACCAGCTCGCGGCTCCGGGCGTCGGTGGCGAGCGGCGCCACGAACGACCGGTCGATCTTGAAGGCGTCGATGGTCAGGTGGTGCAGGGCCTGCAGCGAGGAGTAACCGGTGCCGAAATCGTCGATGTGCAGCTGGACGCCCATCTCGTGCAGCGCCGCGAGCTTCGTCCGGGCCGCCTGCACGTCGTGCACGATGACACCCTCGGTGATCTCGATGATCAACGCCGACGGGTCCAGGCTCGCCGCCCGCAGGCTCTCCTCGACGTCCTCCAGCAGCCGGGTGTGCCAGAACTGCCGGTTGGAGACGTTGACGCTCATCCGCAGCCCGTCCGGGGCGAGACCACCGGCCCGCCAGGCACTGATCTGCCGACACGCCTCGGCCAGCGACCAGCGTCCGAGCGCCGGCATGAGGCCGCTCTCCTCGGCGATCGGCAGGAAGTCGTTCGGCGCGACGAGGCCCCGTACGGGGTGCCGCCAGCGCACCAGCGCCTCGAAGGCACAGGTGGAACCGTCGTCCAGCCGTACGATCGGCTGGTAGTGCAGCTCGAAGGCCCCGGTCTCCAGGGCCCGGTGCAGTTCCGCCTCGGTACGCAGCCGGCCGACGACCCGCTCGTGCATGGCGACGTCGAACACCGCGTGTGAGCCCTTGCGCTGCGCCTTCGCCGAGTACATCGCGGTGTCGGCGTCCCGGATCACGTCCTCGGCGTGCCGGTAGCCGCCGGTGCTGCGGGAGATGCCGATGCTCGCCGAGACGACGAACTCCTCCTCGCCGAGCCGGAACGGTACGTCCAGCGCGGCCCGGATCCGTTCCGCCATCGCGGCCGGGCCGGCGCCGCCGGGCGAGTCGTCGAGCAGGATGGCGAACTCGTCCCCGCCGAACCGCGCCGCGACGTCGGCGTCCCCGGTGCTCGTCCGGATCCGTTCGGCGACCTGGACGAGCAGCCGGTCGCCGGCCAGGTGGCCGAGACTGTCGTTGACCCACTTGAAGCCGTCGAGGTCCAGCAGCAGCACCGAGTAGTGCCGGTCCGGCTGCCGCTGGTGCGCGGCGATGGCCTGGTCGAGCCGGTCGAGAAAGAGGGTCCGGTTGGCCAGGCCGGTGAGCGGGTCGTAGAGCGCCGCGCGGCGCATCAACTCCTCCTGCGTACGCAGGGACTTCAGCACCGCCGCGTGGTCGAGGGCGATGGCCAGCAACGCCGCCCACTGGTTCATCATCTCCCGGCCGGTCTCCCGGTCGGCCTCGATGGGCCCGACGATCGCGAGCATTCCCCAGTCCCGGGTGCCGATGTTCAACGGCGCCACGTACACCATCTGGTCGGCGTCCAGGTCCGCCAGTTCGACCAGTTCCGCCGGGGGGGAAGGCGCGCGGCGACACCGGGCCCGCCGGTGTCGGCACCGGCCCACGGTCGCGCTCGAACATCGCGACGACGTCCATGGGCCGCTCGAAACCCTGGTCGGCGCCAGCGTCGTCGTCCCGATCGGACCAGAGGCCGAGGCAGCCGGCCCGGGCGTCGGTGTCCTGGATCCAGGCCAGCCCCCGGGGATCCCGCTCGTGGCTGAGCAGCAGGTTCTTGCTGACCGTGTAGAGCATCTTGAGCGTGGTCAGGAACTCGTTCTCTTCGATCCGACGCGCCCGGGGCCGGCTCTGCGCCAGCATCAGCAGCAGGTTCTCGGTACCGGCCCGGACCCGTTCGGCGGCGTCCCGATCGTCGCGCCCGACCCGGTCGGCCAGTTCCCCGCCGAACCGCCGGATCTGCCGCATCAGCTGGACCACGTCCTCCGGGTGGCGCCGGTACCGGGTCTGCAGGTCGACCAGCGCCTGTCGGAGTTCGACCGGGTCCGGACCGGGCGTGCCGTCCGCCGCCGCCGTCAGCGCGGCGGCGATCAGGGCACCGGCCCGGGCGATCGTGGCCCGGCTGGCCCGGTCCGCCGGGTCCTGGCTGGGGGGCACGGCGAGGGCCAGTTCCGCGGCGGAGGGGCCGGCTGAGCCCTCGGCGGTGACATGCGCCGGGAGGGTGGCCGGCGTCAACGTGTCCGGGCAGCCGCAGGACTCACGCGGCTGGAAGGACGTGGGGACCCGGTAGGTGACCGGATCGATCTCCTCACCGGCCAGCGCGCGCAGCGCCAGCTCCGCCGCGACCCGCCCCAGCGAGTCGAAACTCTGCCGGACGGTGGAGAGGCTCGGCGTGAGGTACACGACCCCGTCCATGTCGTCGAAGCCGACCACCGCCTGCTCGCGCGGCACGTCGACCCCGGCCTCCCGCAGGGTACGGAGCAGACCGATGGCGTTGAGGTCGTTTCCGGTCACCACCGCCGTCGCCGGAAGGCCGGCCGCGAGCATCGCCCGGGCGGCCTGTTCCCCACCGCTCTCCCGGTTGTCCCCGGTGTCGAAGTGGAGGTCGGCTCGGGGCGTGATGCCGCATTCGACGAGCGCGTCCCGGTAGGCGGCGTACCGCTCCCGCATGTCGGGCGGTTCGAGGAAGCCGGCGAACGCGATGTCCCGGTGGCCGTGCCCGACAAGATGGTGGACGGCCTCCCGGACGCCCGTACGGTTGTCGGGAAGGACCACCGGACACGGAAGACCCGGCGTCTCCTGACTGATCATGACGACCGGTCTGCCGGTGCGCCGGATCGCCTCCAGGTATGACAGCGACGCGGAGTTGAGGATGACGACAAACGCGGAGACGTGCTCCCAGGCCAGTGGATAACCGAAATCCGGCGGCTCCGGCGGGTCGAAGTCGAAGGTGCCCGCACCGAGCGTCTGAATCGCGATCATCCGACCGCCCGCCGCCGCCGTCGTACGCGCGATCCCGCCGAGGATGCTGCCGAAGTAGTCACAGCCGACGGACATGGTGAGCACGCCGATGGTGGGACCCTCGACCACGGGCACATCACCTCCTGCACCGGGGACGCGGTGCACCGAAGAGTGGGCCGGACCCGGAAACGCGACGCCCGCCGCGCGCCTTCCGGAATTGTTCCGGATAACGCGCCGAGCCTATCTGATCAAGTTTCCTCCGTCGATACGCTACGGCTGCGGCGGAGCAGGACGGAGCAGCTCCGGGCACCCGCAGAGGGGTGGAAATTCCACGACATCGACGGCCAGATCGGCGACCTGACACACAGCGAAACGGGAATGCGTGGCCGTTCACCTGATGTCGGAGAAAGCCGCCTTTTCAGTTCATCCGATCCCGACTGATCAACTGAGCAGGATCTGGGCGGACGCCTCCTTGAGCTTCGCGTTCGCCCACCGTGCCTGGCGCAACGTCTCCGGATGGCACCGTTTCGCGAGTCCGAGCAACTCCCGGTCCCTGGTGGCCTGGGCGGCCTGGGCGGGCATCTCCCAGTCCAGCGAGACCCCGGACGCGTCCCGGTAGAGGTGGCGCAGGTCGGCGAGGAGCAGCAGCCCGGGTTCCGGCCGCCGGCCGAACAGCTCGGACGCCTTCGCCTCGACGGTCGCCAGCAGCCCCGGCTCGTCCATGTCGCACCCCCTGTGCGTCCGACACTCCGCCGGCCGACCGCCGACCGCCGTCCGACGTGCCCCGGCCCTGGCACCGACCCCGGCCGGCCGCACGTCGAACCGCTGACTACCTGACCCGCCGCCCGACATCCCGAGCTGGCCGCCGATCGCCGGGGCCGGGTCCTCCTACCGGGGGAGGAGGCGGACTCGTTCCGGCGGCCGGCGGCCGGGACCCCGGGCGGGTGTGCCGGGGCGGCGCCTCCGCGACCGTGGGGACATGACTTTTGCTGGAGTCTCGTTGCGACAGGTCGTCCGCTGGCATCCGCCACTCGTGTACGTCGCCGCCTCGATGGTGGCACTCGGGGCCGTCGCCCTGGTCGGGCTGGTCGTCGACGACCGGATCCTGGTCGGCGCGCCGATCTGGCTCAAGCCGTTCAAGTTCGCCGTCTCGTTTGTCATCTACACCGTGACGCTGGCCTGGATGATCTCGCTGATGCGGCGCGGTCGGCGGGTCGGGTGGTGGGCCGGCACGGTGATTGCCGTGCTCGGTCTGGTGGAAACCCTGCTGATCTTCCTACAGGCCGCCCGGGGCCGGCAGAGCCACTTCAACGCCGCCACCACGCTGGACGTCACGATCTTCGCGATGATGGCCTTGATGATCGCCGTGGTCTACACGGCCACGCTGGTGCTCGCCGTACTGCTCACGATCCAACGGCTGCCCGACCGGACGATCGCCTGGACACTGCGGCTGGGCCTGCTCATCGGACTGGTCGGCATGGCGCTCGGCTACCTGATGGTGCTGCCGACCCCCGAGCAGGAGGCCGCCGACCCGGTGACCCTGGTGGGGGCGCACAGCGTCGGGGTGGCCGACGGCGGGCCCGGCATGTTCCTGACCGGCTGGAGCACCACCGGCGGCGACCTGCGGATTCCGCACTTCGTCGGGATGCACGCCCTGCAACTGCTGCCGCTGCTGGCGATCGCGCTCGGGATGCTCGGCCGACGTGTCCGCCGGCTGCGCGACGACCGGGTACGGCTGCGGCTGGTGCTGGTCGCCGCGACCGCGTACGCCGGGCTGGTCGCGCTGGTGACCTGGCAGGCGCTGCGCGGCCAGCCGCTGATCCACCCGGACGGTGCCACGCTCGTCGCGGCCGGCCTGCTCGCCGCGTTCACCGCCGTCGGCGTCCTGCTCGCCCTGCGTCGACCCGCCACACCCGCGCCGGCCGCCCAGGACGACCAGACCAGGGTGTACGCATGACCGACTTCCTGTTCAACGTGGTGTTCCCGTTGGCCGCCCCGTTCTGGGCGTTGATGATCCTGGCGCCGGGCTGGTCCTGGACCCGCCGGATCGTCGGCTCGCCGTGGATCGTCGCACCGCCGCTGGTGGTGTACGCGCTGCTCGCCGTACCCCACCTGGACCTGCTCTGGTCGGCTGTGTCCCAGCCCACCCTGGACGGGCTGGCCGGCGTGCTGGCCGTACCGGCGGTGGCGGCGGCCGGCTGGGCGCACTTCATCGCCTTCGACCTCTTCGTCGGACGGTGGATGTACCTCGACAGCCGGGAGCGCGGGTTCCCGGCGCTGGTGATGGCACCGCTGCTGGTGCTGACCATCCTGCTGGCCCCGCTGGGTGCGCTCGGCTACCTGCTGGTCCGGCACCTCCGGCCCGGCCGGGTCGACGGTGGCCCGGCCGACGGGCCAGAAGGCGGGGCAGTCGGCGCGACGGACGGTGGGGCAGCCGACGGGCCGGCCGGTGGTGGCAGCGCGTCCCGACGACCCGGTCCGCGGGCTCCCCGTGACGAACCGTCCGGCCTAGGCTGAGGGCCGTGGTCACCCGCACCGTGTCGCGGCTCTTCGACGAGCGTTACACGTGGCTGCGGCTCACGCTGCTGGCCCTGAGCGGCGTCGGGTACCTGCTGCTGCGTCCCCACCCCAGCGACCCGTACACCCCGCTCGACTGGGCGTTCGCCGCCGCCGCTCTCGTGTGCAGCCCGGTCGGCGTACGGTGGCCGCTGGTCAGCGCGCTCTGCGCGGCGCTGGTGTTCGGTCTCGCCGGCTGGTTCGGGCAGGCGGACCCGGTCGTCCCCCAGGTCGGTGCCAGCTGGGCGGTCCTGGAACTGTCGCTGCGGGTGCCGGGCCGACAACTGGCCGTCGGAACGGCGGCGGTGCTCACCGGATATCTGGCCGACTCGCTCGACAACCTGCCGGCCGAGTTGCCGACCTGGCTCTACGGCATCGCGCTCACGGTGGGGGTGCCGTTGTTGATCGGCATGAACATCCGGGCGAGCCGGCAACTCGCCCGGCAGGCCGAGGAACGGGTGGACGTCGAGTCGCGGGCGGCCCGGACCAGCGAACGCGCCGCCATCGCCCGGGAACTGCACGACCTGGTCGCCCACCACGTCGCGTCGATGGTGCTGCGGGTCGGTGTGGCCCGACACGTGCTGCGCGACACCGACCCCCGGGTCACCGAGGTCTTCGACGACCTGCACGACAGCGGCAGCAGCGCACTCGCCGACCTGCGCCGACTGGTGGCGGTGCTGCGTAGTCCGGTGACGGTGCCCGGCGGCCCCGGATATGTGCCGATCGAGCCCGGCGCGCTGCCGCAGGCGCTGGCCGAGACAGTGGACCGGGCGGTGAAGACCGGGCTCACCGTGGACGCCACGATCGACCCGGCCGTGTCCACACTGGACACCGTACGCGGGCTGGCCGTACTCCGGCTGACCCAGGAGGGACTGGCCAACGTGGCGAAGCACGCCGGACCGACGGCCCGGGCCCGGGTCAGCGTACGGATGCTCGACGACGAGGTGCACTGGGAGGTCACCGACGACGGCGCCGACTCGGTACGGGGGCCGCGCCGGGCCGAACCCGGGTCGTCGGCCACCGAGCCCGGCCACGGGCTGACCGGCATGCGCGAACGTGTCGAACTGCTGGGCGGCGTACTCACCGCCGGCCCGACCGGTGACGGGTGGCGGTTGCGAACCGTACTGCCGGCAGGGACCCAGCGGTGATCCGGGTCCTGCTCGTCGACGACCAGCGGCTGGTGCGCGCCGGGCTGCGGATGCTCTGCGACTCGGCACCGGACATGACCGTGGTCGGCGAGGCGGAGAACGGCCAGCAGGCGATCCGGCTGGCCGAGCAGGTGGCGCCGGACGTGGTCCTGATGGATCTGCGGATGCCGGTGGTGGACGGCACGGCGGCGACCGCCCGGATCCACGCCAGCCGGCCGGCCGTCCGGGTGGTGGTACTGACCACCTTCGACGACGACGACCACCTCTTCCCCGCGCTGGCCGCCGGGGCGTGCGGCTTCCTGGTCAAGGACGCCACCCCGGAGGAACTGCTGACCGCGGTCCGTACGGCGGCGGCCGGCGAGACACCGTACAGCCCGACCGTGCTGCGTCGCCTGGTCGACCAGGCGGTACGGGCCCGGCTCGGCGAGACACCGGCCGCGTCGCTGCCGGACACCCTGACCGGTCGGGAGCGTGAGGTACTGGTCCTGGTCGGGGCGGGACTGTCCAACCGGGAGATCGCCGACCGGCTGCACCTCGGGGTGACCACGGTCAAGACCCACGTGACGAGCCTGCTGTCGAAGACGGGTGCCGGCAACCGCATCCGGCTGGCGCTGCTCGCCGCCCAGTCCGGCCCGGTCGCCGACGGCTGATCCGACGTTCCGCCGGGCAACCGCGTCGCGGCGGATACCCGACTTATCCAATTGACGACAGCGCATTTCCCTTTCACCGCCCCACCCCGTCCTGACAGGCTGCCACGGGAATCTCACCGTACGGATGGAGCGGTCAGGGTGATGACACAGCGTTGGTTGGTCACGGGTTGTTCGAGCGGACTCGGTCGGGCCCTGGTGGAGCGGCTCGCCGCCGAGGGCGAGCAGGTGGTGGCCACGGCCCGCCGGCCGGAGGCCCTGGTCGATCTGGTCGAGCGACACCCGGACACCGTCCGGGCGGCCGAACTGGACGTACGCGACCCGGCGCAGTGCCGGGCCGCCGTCGAGCTGGCCGTGGGCGCCTTCGGCGGGATCGACCTCCTGGTCAACAACGCCGCCTACGGCCAGTTCGGCACCGTCGAGGAGGTCTCCGACACGGAACTCGCCGACCAGTTCGACACCAACGTCTTCGGGCCCTGGCGGCTCACCCGGGCGGTGCTGCCGCTGTGGCGGGCCCAGCGGTCCGGGCACGCCCTCTTTGTCAGCTCGGTGGCCGGCATGGTGCCGTTCCCGGGGCTCGCCGCCTACAACGCGAGCAAGTACGCGCTGGAGGGGGCCGCGGAGTCACTGGCCGCCGAGGCCGCCCACCTCGGGGTGAAGGTGACCATCCTGCAGCCGGGCGGCTTCGCCACCTCGTACAGCAGCAAGCTGAGGCTGCCGGAGGTCCGGATCGACGACTACACTCCGGTCAGCGGCGGCATGCTCGGTGCGCTGCGCGGCATGAACGCCAACCCCGAGATCAACTCCCCGGAGCTCTTCGCCGAGGTGGTGTGGCGGCTGAGCCGGCTCGAGTCGCCGCCGCTGCGGCTGCCGGTGGGCGCCGACTCGGAGCCGTACCTGGAGGCCGCCTACGACGCCCGGCGCAGCGAGTACGACGACGTGATCAAGGCCGGCCACCACACCGTCGCCTGAACCACCGTTCCGCACCCGGCCAGAGCCGCGAACCTCCTGAGATGGGCGTAACAGGAGATCAGCCGGTGTTCCGACCGCTCTGCGACGTACCGTGGGACGGTGCCGACTTCAGACGTCATCACCAGCGCTGACCTGGACGAACTCCGCCGCTCGGCGCTCGGCGCGGCGAACCCGCTCGGGATCGCCGCCGACCTGGCCGAGGCGGTGGAGCAGGGCCGGCTGGCCGACCCGGACGAGGCCGGGGACGCGTTGACCCTGGCCGCCGAGATCGCCGAGGTCCGGGCGAAGCTGGACGCCGCACTCCGGTACGCGGAGCGGGCCGTGGCGGCGTACCCGGACCCGAACGACGCCCGGGCCGGCTTCGCCCGGGCACTGCGGGCCCGGCTCCTGTTCCGGACCGGCGACCGGGCGGACGAGGCGATGGCGGAACTCACCGCGCTGCGTCCGCTGCTCACCGAGCAGCCCGAGGCCGCCGCCTACCTCAGCGCGTCGTTGGACGCGGGTGGTCGTACCGCGATCGCCGAGGAGTGGCTGAGCGGGGCGGTCGACTCGCTGCTCGGCGAACGTGCCTCGGCCACCGGCGACCCGGCGACCGGCACCACCACCGCCGCCGAGCCGACGGTGGAGGCCGGCACGCCGGAGGCCCCCGGCCTCCTCTTCTTCCTGCTGCAGCAGCGACACCGGGTACGCCGGAACCTGAACCTGCCGCACGACCGGAACGACGACCTGGCCGACCGGCTCGAGACGCAGCTCGTCCGGCGGGCCGAGGAGCGGCAGGCCGACGAGTCCGCGCTGCTCTTCTGGCCCCGGGCCGAGTTCGACCGGCTGGTCTCCGACCTCCCCGCCCTGACCGAGACGTACGGGGCGGACTGGGACGCCCACCGGGCCCGGGTGGAACGGGAACTGGTCCGGCTGGCGGACACCGGGCGGAGCGGGCTGACCGTACCCGCCGGTTCGGTCGACGGGCTGACCGGGTACGCCGGCCGGCGTGGCGGTGATCCGACGGATCCGGAGATCCGGGCCGGCTACGCCCGGGAGGTGGCGACCCGGCCGGACGCGTCGATCTCCTGGCCGCCGGAGCGCAACGACGCGTGCTGGTGCGGCTCGGGCACCAAGTACAAGAAGTGCTGCCTGCCGCGCTCGCGGAGCTGAGGTCGGGTCGCCGGGTCGACCCGGCCGTCAGACGAGTGCGTCGAGGCGGGCCAGGTGCGCGTGCAGGTTGTGCTCCCGGCCGTACCGCCGTAGCTGGGTGAGGGTCGGTACGGAGACGCCGAGCTGCCGGGCGAGGGCGTCGATCCGTCGACCCAGCTCCTCCCCGGTCTCGATGTCGGCGGCCCGGGTCATGTTCAGGGCCCGTTCCAGCACCGCCCGGCGGCGCAGCCCGGCGTCGTCGCACCAGATCTGCAGGAAGTGCCGTCTCCGCAGCTCGAAGGAGCCGAGTCGGCTCAACGGCAGCCGGGCGTCCGGGCCGAAGGCGTCGGCGCGCAGGGTGGCCCGCCAGACCCCGTTGGTGAGCTGGCGCAACGTACCCCGGCCGGCCCTGCCCTCGGCGAGCCAGGCGGTCCAGATCTCCCGGGGGTCGGCGCTCTCCTCCGCGCTGATCATGTTCTGGATCGCCGGCACCTGCCGGCACACGTCCTCGAACAGGCTGTCCCGCTCGGCCGCGACCGCCGTGTAGACGAGCAGCCCCCGGTCCGCGGTCTCGATCACGTACGCCGGCAGGAAGGCGTCGTGCTGCCGCAGCACGCTCAGCTCACGCAGCAGCCGGGGCAGGTTGAACTCCGCCCGGTCCGGGCGGCGGGCGAGTTCCTCGACGATCGACGGCTGGAACGCGGTCGGGGCGAACAACGGCTGGAAACGGCTCCGGTCGCCGAGCCGGTCCTCCGGCACCTCCGGAGTCGGGAAGACCGGCACCGAGCCCTGGTAGTAGCGGCGCGGCAGCGGCTGGCCGGTGTACTGCTCGACGTACAGGTCCTGCCGGCTCTCCTTCGGCACGTAGCGGATGCCGTCGGCGGCGGCGCGGTGGCCGAGTTCGGTCAGCCGGACGGTGTCCGCCTCGACCCGCAGGTGCCCGATCACCTGCAGGAACGCCAGGCAGCGCCGGACCAGCGACACCGGCGTGCCGAAGAACCGGGCGAGTTCGTCGACCTGGTGGATGCCCGCCTCCAGGACCGCCCGGACGAGGAACCGGTCGATCACCTCGTACGCCTGCTCGTCGTAGACGTTCGCGGTCGTCTCGACCTGCCACAGTGGCCACAGCACCGGAAAGAGCCGCAACGGTCGTACGCCGTCGAGGGCGACGGCGTGCTCGACCGCGCGCCGCGCCGGATAGACCCGCCGGCCCCGGGCGGCTGCCGGGCTCATCCGCGCTCCCGGGCCAGCTTGGCCAGCAGGTCGCTGACGTCCCGGGAACGCCGCAGGTCGCCGGAGTGCCCCAGGTGTTCGACCATCGCCCGGAACAGCTCGGCGAACGGTTCGTCCCGGGCGGCCCGGAGCGTGCTGGCGTCGCCGACCACGACAAGCTGCCGGCGGGCCCGGGTGAGCGCGACGTTGATCCGGCGCAGCTCCCGGAGGAAGCCCACCTCTCCCCTGCTGTTGCTGCGGGTGAAGCCGTACACGACGAGATCCCGTTCGCCGCCCTGGAAGGAGTCGACGGTGCCGACCCGGTCCGCGACCCCGGCGGCGTCGCCCAGGGACTTGGCGAGCAGCTCGACCAGCTGGTCGACCTGGGCCCGGTACGGCACGATCACCGCCCAGTCCGGGTAGTGGTGGACGTACGCGGTGACCAGGTCGGTGACGATCCTGGCCTCCAGGTCGTTGACGTACCCCCGCCGGCCCCACTCCTCGCCGTTGCGGCCGGCCCGCTCGGCGCGTACGGCGGCGGCCTGGTCACTCGTGTCGACCATCGCGAACGGCTGGGCGAAGATCGGGTCGTGGTGGCCGCCGGGGTGCTCGGTCTCCAGCACGTCGGAGTAGAACGCCCGGGACACGAACCGGGCCAGGGTCTCCGGCATCCGCCGCTGCACCGTGAGCATCACCCGGTGCCCGTCACCGGCGTCCTGGTACAGCCGCTCGAAGGCGCTGCGTCGCAACAGGTCGCCGATCTCCTCCGCCTTTCCCGCCGGTACGTCCGCCGACCGGGCGAGACTCTCCGTCCAGCCCTTCACCTCGTCGTCGAGGAACGGCGGAAGTTGGTGGTGGTCGCCGACGAGCACGCTGCGCCGGGCCCGGACCAGCGGCACGAGTAGGTTCGGGGTGGAGATCTGCCCGGCCTCGTCCACGATCGCCAGGTCGAAGTCGAGACCGGCGAGCAGCGGGGTGGTGGCGGTGCCGATGCAGGTCGCGGCGACCACGTCGGCGTACCGGACCGTCTCGCGGTGCAGATCCTCCCCGGGTTGGCGTACCCGGGCCCGCCACTCGTCGAGCAGGGCCGCCCGGCGCCGGGCCAGCCCCACGGCGTGGCCGAGCGCCTCCGCGTACCCGGACCAGCCGGCCGGGTCGACCGGCGTCCCGTCGGCGGGGCCGGCCGGCGGCCCGGCGGGCAGCGGCACGACCGGCCGCAGGGCGTCCCGCAGCATCGCGGCGGCCCGGGCCGCCTCGCCGACCGCCTGCCGAGCCGCCTCGACGGCGGTGTCGCGGGCGGCCACCAGGCGGGCGGCCTCGGGATCCCGCGAGACCGCCGCGTCGACCTGGGCCCGCAGCGCCGTCCGGGTCGACTCCGCCTCCGCGAGCGCCGACCGCAGTCGCGGCAACCGCTCCTCCAGTTCCCGCACCTGCCGCCACCGCCGCCCGGCCAGCCAGCCGAAGAAGAAGGCGGACCAGCCGGTACGGGACCGGGCGTCGGCCGCCGCGTGCCGCTGACGGGCGGTCTCCAGTGCCCCGGTGACCTGGCGCGTCTCGTCCCGGGCCCGGGTGACCGTGGCGACGGCCGCCGCCATCGCCGCCGCGAGTGGCGCGTTGATCCGCTGGACCAGGGTGTCGAGTGCCGCCGTGTGGGCACGTACCTCGGCGTCCTTGGCGGTCGCCACCGCGACCTGCGAGACCAGGAAGTCCTGCCAACGGGCCAGCGGCGCGTCGGTGCCGCCGAAGGCGGCCAGCCGGGACGCCGGGCCCTCGGTCGCCGCGAGGATCTCCTCGCGCAGCGCGTCGACCTGGTTCTCCACCATGAAGCCCCGGGCCTCGCTGGTCATCGCGTCCTCATTGCCGAGCCGCACCGCCCGCACCTCGGCCGGCAGCCGTTCCAGCACGTTGTCGACCGCCCGGTTGGTGTGCGAGGTGACCAGCACCCGCTGACCCCGGGCGACGCAGGCGGCGGCGATCTCGGTGATGGTCCGGGTCTTTCCGGTGCCCGGCGGGCCGAGCACCAGCAACTGGTCCGGCACCGTCAGGGCCCGCCGGAAGGCGGCCAGCTGCCCCGGGTCGAGGGATTCCCGGGGCGTCGCCGCGTGGTCGGGCTGGTACGGCTGGAGCCACCGGTCCACCAGGCCGGCCAGCAGGTACGGGTTCACCACCTCGCGCCGGCGCAGCGCGTCGACCGCGTCGAGTTGTGCGCGGTACACCCGGTCGCTGGGCTGGACCTGGAGCGCGCCCTGCGGCGGGATGCGCCGGTAGTCGACGGCGCTGTCGAACCGCACGACAACCTGCCGGTCCCGGAGGTCCTTCACCCGGCCGCGCAGCTCCGGTTCGTCGACCAGGTACACGGCGGCGCCGACCGCCAGCTCCGACGCGGGACGCAGCAGGTGGAAGGCGTAGACGCCGCGCGCCGTGTGCCGCTCCTCCTGCGCGCTCGTGACGCGTCGGTAGGGTACCGGCCGCCCGGTGCGCTGCCGCTCGATCTCGATGTCGCGGGTCGCCTCGACCACCTCGGTCAGCAGGTCGAGCCAGGCCAGGTGATGCGGGGGCAGGGTCGACGGCGCGGACGTCACGGCGGCGGCCTGCCAGGCCCGGGCGATCGACGCCCAGTGCCCGGACCACCCCGGCGGCACGTCCCGCACCTGGTGGTACGCCCACCAGCCGGCCGGGCAGTGCACCAGCACCGCAGCCCGCAGCAGCCGTTCCTGGTCCCGAAAGTTCAGCGGGGCCAGGTGGCCGAGCGAGTACGCGTCCCCCCGGCGGGTCAGGTACAACGACACCATGTGCCGGGAGGTGTAGACGACCAGTCGCTGCGGGTCGTCGCCCTCGACCCTGGCCGGCAGGCTCCCGGCCCGGGACAGCCGGTCGATCTCGGCCACCACGTCGGCGAGTCCGGTGACGTCGCCGTGGCCGCCCGCGACACCGGCCCGGCGCTGTTGTGCGGCCAGCTTCTGCGCGGCCTTCGCCGACGGGATCACCGCCACCGGACCGGGCAGCACCACGGCTCGGGCGGTCATCCGGCCCGCCCACCGGGAAGGTCCGACCGCGGCTGGTCCGAGCGCGGCTGGCTCGACCGCGGCTGGTCCGAGCGCGGCTGGCTCGACCGCGGCTGGCCCGAGCGCGGCTGCTCCGAGCGGGGCTGGGACAGGTCGCGGCGGCCGGCCCGCAGCGCGTCCGCGAGGTCCCGGACGGTGGCCGGACGCCGGTCAGGGTCGTCGTCGAGTGCGCGGCGCAGGGTCTCGTCGAGCGGTTCCGGAAAGTCGGCCAGGGTGGCGCGTACCGGTGGGGTCAGGCTGCCGGCCGGCGGGTGGCCGGTGACGGTGTGGTGCACGACGGCGGCGAGCTGGTACACGTCGGTACGCCCGTCGACGGCGTACGGTCGCCGGTGCTGTTCCGGTGCGCGGTACCGGATGTCGCCCTCGCCCGGTCCGGCCGGTACGCCGGCCAACCCGACGTCCCGGAGGAAGCAGCGTCGGCGGTCGACCACGATGGCCTCCGGGCTCAACGACCGGTGGCTGTGCCCGTGTTCGTGCAGTACGCGCAGCCCGGCGCAGAGGTCGACGGCGGCGGCGAGGATGTCGGCCGTGCTGAGCCGGTCGGCCGGTGCCGGACCCGGTCCGAAGACCTCGGTCCAGGGCCGGCCGGGTGGCAGGGTGGTGACGAGGGTGATCACGTCCCCCCACTCGGTGACGTCGAGCAGGCGCGGCAGGCCGTGCCGTCCGCCGAGCCGACGCAGCAGCTCGGCCTGGGCGCGCAGCGCGGCGAGCTGCTGCCGGGCGGCGGGCACCGGCCGGTGGGCGTGGAGTTGACGTAGCCGGACCCGGCCGTCGTCCGGTTCGACCCGGTCCGCGGTCGCCTCCCGCCAGGTCCAGGACCGGTCCGGGGCGTGCTGTTCGGTCGCGCCCTCGTGCAGCAGGTGGACGGCGCCGCCCAGCCGGTGTTCCGCCCCGGGCCGCCAGGCGGCCGGCTCCTCCGGCGGCGGCAGTGGTCGTACCCGGGGCGAACTCTCCTCCGGCGGCGAGTCCTGCCGGTACGGGTTGTAGTAGTGCCGTCGGACGTGGGCGGCCGAGGGCTGGAGCAACAGTCGGCGCAGTTCGGTCTCGTCCCACAGTTCGATGCGCGGCACGTCCCGCTGGCGCTCGGTCCGCCACCCGTGCCACCAGCGGGTGGTCGGGGCGTCCATGCTGGACGGAATGCAGAGCACCCAGCGGGCGACCGTGTGCCCGTTGGCCGCCGCGGCTTTCAGCGCCGACCTGAGTGAGTGTTCGATCTGTCGCCGCTGGCTCTCGCCGACGCCCCGGATGAAGTACTTCGCCTGCCAGATCGACACCTGCCCGTGCAGGTCGCCGACCAGGACGTCGATCCCCCAGTCGCCCGGATTGGCGAAGACCAGGGCCGCCTCGCCGAGCGTCGCCTGGACCAGCAGGGCGAGCATCTGCTCGAAGTCCTCGGGTGCGCCGGCGGCACCTGCCCGGGCCTGGTGAACCGAAAAGTTGATCATCGGCTCCGCCGGAACCACCACCCGTCGCCCCTACTCGTCCGGAGGTTTCTCACTCGTCCGCGACGCGCGCGGAACCGCTGAGGTCCTGCAGCAGCATTCCAAAGCTGACGATCGGCGGCAACCCGTCGACAGACTGCGACTACGGCCGGTGAACGGAGAGGGCCTCGTCGATCGCGGCCTCCGCCTGGCGACGGTCCAGACCGGCACCGAGCGCGACCTCGGACACCAGGATCGCCCGGGCCCACCCGAACACCTGCGTCATGCCGGCGTCGAGGGGCTCGCGCTGGCTGCGCACGGTCAGGTTCCGGAGCACCTGCGCCACCTGGCGGGCGTCCAGCACCGCCGGGGCGCCGTCGAGGCCCGCGTCCGCGGTGATCCCACCGATCATCGTCAGGTACGTGTCGAAGACCGACCCCCAGGTCGTCGGCTCCTCGTCGGGCACCGGGGCGGCCAGGACCGCCAGGACCGCCGGCACGCCACCGGGCCCGAGCACCTCGGACAGCGGTGCCAGGCTGTCGTTGTCGATCAGGGGTTGTGTGATCGTCTCCGGCTCGGCCGCGTCGAACGGGTAGCCGAGGACGATGTTCGTCCACGTCTTCCCGGCCACCTCCTTGGTGGTGATCGCCCGGACGGTGGTCGCGCCCTCCAACCCGCAGACAACTGCCTGACCGACCTCGTATCTCATCACCACTCCTCGGCGTCGACGTACCGTCACGGTATCCAGGTCCGCCGATGGCCGGCTACCGGCCGATACTCCGGTCCGCGCCGCATCTGGTGCACCGGTCCGTCCCCCGATCGACCGACCCGGGGCCCCGGCCGCCGGGTCAGTTGCGAGGCCAGACCCGGACCGGCACGTGGGGAAACGCCGCGGTGAGGAAGTGTTCGGTGAAGCGGTCGGCCAGGAGGCAGTCCGGCCAGGTGTCCAGTACTTCGGGCAGGGTGCGGTGGCCGAGGGCCAGTTGGAGCAGAGCGCCGGGCGGGATGGCGGCGTGGGTGTGTGGGTCGGTGGACGGACTGACGGCACCGGGTACGGACGTCACCGCGGTCAGTTCACCGTGGGTGAACTCCAGCCGGGCGGCGCGCCCGTACATGTCGATGTTCAGCGCCGGCTCGTGCCATCGCAGCTCGGCGGTGTGCCAGCGGGCCCGCAGCAGCGGTTGTAGCCGGGCAAGCAGGCCGACCGGGTCACCGGTACGCACGTACCAGCCTCTGGGCCGCCTCGGTACGCCGAGCGGGCCGAATCGGGACAGTGGGTGATCCGGGTCGAGGAGGAGGCGCACCGCGGCGAACGGTCGCCCCGCCGATGCCTCGTACCGCCGGCCGACGTGGCCCAGGTGTGCGTGCACCGCGGCGGCGGCCTGCGGCCAGTCGGCCGGTCGCTTGCAGGCCGCCGCAACCACGGTCAGCTCGCCGGCGGTGGAGAGCTGGGCTCCGTGCACCAGGTACCCCCGTACGTCGGTGCCGTGCACCAGGACGGCGACCACCCGTCGGGCGATATCCGGCGGACGGCGCCCGGCGATCTCGTACCGCCACACCTCGGCGTCCCTCGGGCAGACCAGGGCATTCCCGTCGACGAGCCGCCGGTCGATGTCGGCGAGGTCGTCCGCGTCGGCGACGGTGGCCGGGCGGAGCGTCAGACCGCCGGAGGAGCCGTCCGGCTGGTCCTGCCCGGTGGCCGGCAGCGCGGCGGCGGGCACCGGTGCGGCCCCGTCGTTGGCCAGGGCGTAGTCGTAGCCGAGTCGCCGATAAAAGTAGGGAATCCCCTCGATGACCTGGATCGGCACGCCGACGGCCGCGTAGCGCTGGTGCAGAGCGGCGAACAACCGTTCGGTGAGTCGGTTCCCGCGGTGCTCCGGCGCCGTGCCGACCAGTTCGACCTGGGCGACCGGCAGCCGCACCCCGGTCAATCCCCAGTCCTGCCGCAGCCCGACGAGGCTGGCTACCGGGCGGCCGGTGGACTGGTCCTCGGCGACGAGAAAGTCGTCGGCCGCGACCGAGGGATGGCCGTCCAGCAGGTCTTCGACCCAGGCGGCGATGCCGGGGTGCGGTTGCCCACCGGTCACCGCCTGAAGCTGCACCGACGCGTGCAGGCGAGCGAGTTCGACGACGTCGGAGGCTCGGCCAGGCCGGATTCTGTAGCGGTCGTTTTCCCTTGTCATACCTTGTCTCCTGGGAGCATGGCGGCTGCGGTCCTCGACCTGGACGTCGAGCTGTCGTCGGCGGTCTGCCGGTCGGCTGCTTACCTGGAACGGGAACCCGGGGTGATGGCGAACGCGGCGACTGCCGCAACCACGGCGACGATCGCGCCGGTGGTGAAGCCGCGGGTGAACCCGCCGGTACCGACGCCGACGATGCTGACAGCGGCGACGCTGGATGCGACGGCTGCGCCGAGTGATGCACCGAATTCGTGGAAGGTACTGACGATGCCGGAGGCGAGGCCAGCTTCGTGTGCGGCCACCTGTCCCAGTGCGGTGGCGGAGGCGACGACGAACAGGGACCCGGTGCCGGCAGCCGCGACCGTCATGCCCGCCACCATGTGGGCGGCCCCGTCCCAGATGGCGGGGATGGCCAGGCCGGCGGCGGCAACGAGCAGCCCGGTCACCGCCAGGGTGCGGGGTCCGGTGCGGCCGATGACGCGTCCCGCCGCGTTGGCGCCGAGCATCGTGGACAGCGCGATCGGCAGGAAGAGCAGGCCGGTGGTGAGTGCGCCGTAGCCGTGGTGCTCCTGTAGGGCGAATGTGCCGAGGAAGAACATCATGATCATGAGCGCGGTGGCGACGAGGATCAGCAGGGTGCCGGTCGCCACGGGCCTGCGGGTCAGCAGCCGGAGGTTCATCAGCGGGCTTGCGGCCACGCGCTGACGCGCCACGAACGCGGCGTACAGGACTGCCGATGTCGCCAGCAGCGCGGCGGTGGTCCAGGTGACCCAGCCGTGATCCCCGGCCCTGGTGAGCGCGTAGATCAGGGTCGCTGTCGCAGCGGTTACCAGGGCCGCGCCGGGAACATCGAGGGCGGCCCTGGTCGCGGGCGCCGGCTGCGCCGGCAGGTACGAGCGGAGGGTGAACAGCAGCACGAGTCCGACCGGCACGTTGATGTAGAAGATCCATGTCCAGCCGGGTCCGGCGGTGAGGACCCCGCCGAGCAGGACGCCGAGCGCGGCGCCGCTACCGCCCAGTGCGGACCAGATACCGAGCGCTCGGTTCCGTTCGTCGCCGTCGAAGACCGTGACGATCAGCGACAGTGCCGCCGGGGACAGCATGGCGGCGGCCATCCCCTGCGCGACCCGGCCGGACAGGAGCATCGGTCCGGAGGTGGCCAGGCCCGCGGTCAGCGACGCCGCCGCGAACAGCAGCAGACCGGCCAGGACGAGCCGGCGGGCTCCGAACAGGTCGGCGGCGCGGCCCCCGAGCAGCAGCAGTCCGCCGAACGCGAGGGTGTAGCCGCTGACCACCCAGGTGAGGGTTTCCCGCCGCAGGTCGAGGTCCGCGCCCATGTGTGGCAGGGCGATGGCCACGACGGTCACATCGAGGATGAGCATGAGTTGCGCGACGCCGACCAGCCCCAGGATCCGCCAGCGTCGCGGATCAGGGCTGGTCGAAGTGGTTGCGGTCACGGACTCGGACACGCTGTTCGCCTCCGAACTAAGTCGTACAGGTGGTGTTCAACTTGGGTCCGGGTACTGTAACTCGTACATCCACTGTTTGACTTAAGGAAGTTGCATGGCTCACTCCGCTGCCAGGTCTGGACGCCGAGCGGACGCGCGGCAGAACGCCGAAAGGATCGTGCGAGCGGCTGTCACCTGCCTCGGGCGCAGCGCCGAGGCGAGCATGAACGACATCGCGCAGGAGGCGGGGGTCGGCAGGGTGACCCTGTACGGGCACTTCCCGTCCCGGGAGGCCTTGGTCGAAGCCGCGTTGATCCGGCTGTTGGCCCAGGGGGACGAGGTACTGAAGACCGTCGACCTCACCGGTGATCCTCGCGACGCACTGCGGACACTCATGGAATCCGGCTGGCTGCTGATCGCCCAGGCGGCCTCGGTCCTGCAGGCCGCGCAGGCGGCCCTGCCACCGGGGCGGATACAGGAGCTGCACGCCAAACCGGAGCAGCGGGTGCATGACCTGATCCGTCGCGGCCAGACCGAAGGCGTCTTCCGGGCCGATTTTCCTGCCGACCTGCTGGCCAGCGCCCTGCATCACATCATGCACGGCGCGGCAGTCGACGTCGCCGCCGGCCGGCTCGGCCCAACCGACGCGCCACGGTTCGTTGCCGAGATGGCCTTGGCCGTCTGCCTGGTCCCGACAGCGGCCGCCAGACCCCGCCCAGCACCCGAATGATCAGCCGGTCAGTGCTTCGAGGCGGGGCACCAGGTCGGCAGGGGCCGGCATCGCGGCCATCTCCCGGCGTACCTCGTGGGCGGCGGTCGCCAGGGCCTGGTCGGTGACCAGTCGGTCCAGCGCCGCCGGGGTGATGGCACGCTCGGGCAGGGCAAGGCCGGCGCCCCGGGCCGCGACCAGGTCGGCGTTGTGTCGGCGGTCGCCCGGCCCCGGCACCACGAGCTGCGGTACGCCGGCGGCCAGCGCCCCGAGCACCGAACCCGCCCCGCCGTGGTGCACCACCCCGGCGCAGTACGGCAGCGCCGCGTTGATCGGGATCCAGTCGACGGTGCGTACGTTCTCCGGCAGCCGGCCCCGCCGCAGCACCCGGCGGTCGGGACGGACCAGTACGACCTCGGCGTCCAGAGTGGAGGCTGCCCGGACCACGGCGGTCATCAGCTGACCGGCGCCCGGACCGGCCACGGTGCTGCGGCTGACCAGGATCCGGGGTCGGTCGCCCGGCGCGGCCAGCCAGTCCGGCAGCTCGCCGAAACCCCGGGCCGGCACGCCCCGCAGCGGTACGCCGTCCCGGGCACCGACCACGCTCGGCGGCGCGATGGTCAGGGTGAGGGCGCTCGGCGGCAGGTCGCCGATCCCGGCCCGGCGCCGGGCCCGGTCCAGCCGCGCCATCGTCGCCCGGACCAGTGTCGGGCCGTCGTAGAGCGAGTTCTCGTGCAGCACCGTCGGCACGCCCCGGCGTACGGCGGCGAACGCCCCGGCCACCGCCAGCGGCTCGTGGACGACGAGGTCCGGCTGCCAGCGGTCGGCGAGCGCGACCAGGCCGTCGGTCAGCTGGTCGTTGACCGCACCGAACAGCAGCCCGACGACCCGGGTACCGGCCCGACCGGTCAGCTCGGCCGCGGCGAGTCCCGGGTGGCGCAGGATGGTCCGCTGGGCGATCCGCTCGAACCGGAATCCGGGAGCGACGTCCTCGACCGGCAGCCCGGTCCGGCGTACGCCGAGCGCGTCGGCACCGGCGGCGATCAGCACCTCGTGCCCGGCGGCCCGGAACGCCTCGGCGAGCGGCACCATCGGCAGTGCGTGTCCGAGCAACGGCGCCGACACGAAGAGCACCCGCATCCGGGCAGCCTAGTCGCCCACGCCACGGAATTGACGGGCGGGGATGATCGACGAGCGGTGGTGGACATCGCCGGATCCTGTCGAGACCGGTCGCCGCCACGCCCCGGGGTCGACTCCCGGCGCCGCGTCCCGGCTGTCTCCCCGGCACAGGAGCGGGCCCCCGATCGTGATCGGGGGCCCGCTCGTGTGCCTCTGCCCGCTCGTGTACCTCTGCCCGCTGGTCAGGCCCGACGCAGTGCGGAGCGGCCCGCGAAGCGCGCCGAGTCGCCCAGCTCCTCCTCGATCCGGATCAGTTGGTTGTACTTCGCCGTGCGGTCGGAGCGGGAGAGCGAGCCGGTCTTGATCTGACCGCAGCCGGTCGCCACCGCCAGGTCCGCGATGGTGGTGTCCTCCGTCTCGCCCGAGCGGTGCGACATGACCGCCGTCCAGCCCGCCTGGTGGGCCGTGGCCACCGCGGACAGCGCCTCGGTCAGGGTCCCGATCTGGTTGACCTTGACCAGGACCGAGTTGCCGACGCCGGTGCGGATGCCCTCGCGCAGCAGCGTCTCGTTGGTGCAGAACACGTCGTCGCCGGTGAGCTGGCAGCGGTCGCCGACGCGGCCGGTCAGCTCGCGCCAGCCGTCCAGGTCGTTCTCGGCCATCGGGTCCTCGATGGAGACGACCGGGTAGGCCTCGATGAGCTTGGTCAGGTATTCGACCTGTTCGGAGGGGGTGCGGCGCACTCCCTCGCCGGTGTAGTCGTACACCCCGTCGCGGAAGAACTCCGACGACGCCGGGTCCATGACCAGGCCGATGTCGGTGCCGGGGCGGTAGCCGGTGCGCTCGATGGCGGTCATCACGAAGTCGAGCGCCTCCTCGGCGGTACGCAACGCGGGCGCGAAGCCACCCTCGTCGCCGACGCCCGTGGAGTGTCCGGCGGCCAGTAGATCGCGGCGCAGGGTGTGGAAGACCTCGCTGCCCATCCGGACGGCTTCGGCGAAGGTGTCCGCACCCACGGGCGCGATCATGAACTCCTGGAAGTCGAGCGGATTGTCGGCGTGGGCACCGCCGTTGACGATGTTCATCATCGGCAACGGCAGCAGGTGGGCGTCGGTGCCGCCGAGGTAGCGGTAGAGGGGCTGGCGGTGGGCCGCCGCGGCGGCCTTGGCGGTGGCGAGGGAGACGCCGAGGATCGCGTTGGCGCCGAGCCGGGACTTCGTGGCGGTGCCGTCGAGGGCGACCAGCGCGGCGTCGAGACCTGCCTGGTCCACCGCGTCCCGGCCGCGCACGGACGCCGCGATCTCCCCGTTGACGTGGGCCACCGCGCGGTCGACGCCCTTGCCGTGCCAGCGCGCGGAGTCCCCGTCGCGCAGTTCCACGGCTTCCCGGGCACCGGTGGAGGCCCCGGAGGGGACGGCCGCGCGCCCCAGGGACCCGTCCGTCAGGACGACGTCGACCTCGACCGTGGGGTTGCCCCGGCTGTCGATGATCCGGCGGGCGAGGACGGTTTTGATGGCGGCGTCGACGGTGCGGACTGCCTCTGCGGACATGGGAGTTCCTCCCCGTTGTCGTGTGCCGTGGCCCCGGCGGCGACAACGCTGGCGCTGAGCCCGACAGCGGCAAACCATACAGCAATGCTGTTCAGTATTGCTGCGCAGGTCAGGTGCACAGTTTGGCTGGCCAACGGTGTAGGGTGCCCTATGCCCACCCCGGAAGCCGCCGCCATCGCCGCCGAACTGCGCACCGCGATGGGCAAGCTCACCCGACGCGTCAAACACGAGGACCGCATCCCGCTGGGCCAGGTCGCCGTGCTCGGTGCACTCGACCGCGACGGCGCGATGACCACCAGCGACCTCGCCGCCGATCAACGCGTACGCCCCCAGTCGATGGCCCGTACGGTCGGGCTGCTCATCGAGCAGGACCTGATCACGCGCCGGGACCACCCCACGGACCGCCGCAAGTCGCTGGTCGAGCTGTCGGACGCGGGCCGGGCCGCGCTCGAAGCGGAGCGCGGCCGCAGGGCCGGCTGGCTCGCGCAGGCCATCGAGGCCGAGCTCACCGACGAGGAGCGGGCGTTGCTGGCCCGGAGCACCGCCCTGCTGGACCGGCTCGCCACCCGCTAGCACCCCGACAGTCGAGGACCGGACCAGAGAGCGCTCTCGCGCAGGTGGTCGGGCTTACCTGCACGTCCGGGTGGTGAGGCGAACCAGTCGTCCCGATCCGCTCTGACCACATCCCAACATGGTCCTTGACCAATCGACGGCACACGATGACTCTGGGAGAGAGCGCTCTCTGCCCCCGTCCGTACCGCAGCGGCGCTCTCCCCCGCCACCGCGCACCCGGGAGCCGTCCATGCCGACATCAGCACCGACACCCCCACCCCGGTCCCCCGTCCGTCGCCGCCACCTCGGATACGCCGTCACGGCGCTGGTCGCCCTGCTCGCCGGCTACCTGGCCGGCCCCGCTCCGGAAGCGGCCGCCGCCGGACCGCTGCTCTCACAGGGCCGGCCGACCACCGCCTCCTCCGTCGAGTCCGACGGCACCCCGGCGGCCGCCGCCACCGACGGCAACCCCGGCACCCGGTGGTCGAGCCAGTTCAGCGATCCACAGTGGCTCCGGGTCGACCTCGGCAGCACCGCGACCGTGGACCAGGTAGAGCTCGTCTGGGAGGGCGCGTACGCGCGGTCCTTCCAGATCCAGGTCGCCGCCGCGCCGGACGGCCCCTGGCAGACGGTCTACAGCACCACCACCGGGACCGGCGGCACGCAGACGCTCACCGTCAGCGGCACCGGCCGCTACGTACGGATGAACGGCACCGCCCGGGCCAGCGGCTACGGGTACTCGCTGTGGGAGTTCAAGGTGTACGGCACCAGCGGCGGCAACCCGAACCCGCCCACCGGCCAACCGATCTCCGAGTTCAAGAAGGTCTCCGCCTCCTCCTGGGAGGGCGGCAACGCACCCGCCGCCGCGCTCGACGGCCGGACGACCACCCGCTGGTCGAGCCAGTTCAGTGACCCGCAGTGGCTCAGCGTCGACTTCGGCGGCGTGGCCACGGTCAACCGGGTGGTGCTCAACTGGGAGGGTGCCTACGCCACCGGTTACCGGCTGGAGACGTCCAACGACGGGACCGTCTGGACGACCATCTACTCGACCACCTCCGGACGGGGTGGCGTCGAGCAGCTCACGGTCAGCGGAACCGGCCGCTACCTGCGGTTCCACGGAACCGCCCGGGCCACCGGCTACGGGTACTCGCTCTGGGAGTTCCAGGTCCACGGCACCGTCGACACCGCGGCGACGAACCCGCCGATGCTCTCCGGTCCCACCCGGCCGCCCGGCACGCTCAACCAGTTCGCGCTGAGCGCCCCGGCCGACACCGCCATGATCACCACCACCCGCCGACCCACCCTCTCCTGGGCAGCCGTCCCCGGTGCCACCCGCTACCAGGTGTGGATCAACATCAGCCGCACCGACTACGACTTCACCGCCAGCGGCAACCTGATCGACCTCTACACCCGGGTCGCCGAGCCGACCGGTACGTCGTACACGCCGAGCTGGGACCTGCCGGACCGGTGGACGTACAAGTGGTATGTCACCTCGGTCGGCGGAACCCCGCTCACCTCGAACATCCGCCGGTTCAGCGTCTACCTCCCCACCGTGGAGACGGTCGCCGACGGCGTCAACCTCGTCGACGGCAACCGGGACCTCAACAAGAACGGCACGACCGAGCCGTACGAGAACTGGCGGCTGCCGGTCGAAACCCGGGTCACCGACCTGCTGGGCCGGATGACGGCCGAGGAGAAGGCGTACCAGATGTTCTACAACGCCCAGGCGTTCCCGCGCTCGGGCTGGCACTTCGGCCCGGCCCAGGCACAGGACCTGCACAACATCCTGCTCGCCTCCGCCGGCACCCGGCTCGGCATCCCGTTCGTCTCGGCCGGTGACACCATCCACGGCTACCAGACCAGCTATCCGATGCAGAGCGCGCTGGCCGCCGCGAAGAACTACCCGCTGGACTACCGGCTCGGCGACCTGCAACGCCGGGAGCAGTTGGAGGTCGGCACCCGGGGCGTGCTCGGGCCGCTCGCCGAGGTCGGCACCAAGGTGCTCTACCCGCGCATCCAGGAGGGCAACGGCGAGGACGCGCAGGTCGCCGCCGCGCAGGTACGGGCACTGGTCGCCGGTCTGCAGGGCGGTCCGGAGCTGAACCCGCAGTCGGTGCTCGCCACCGTCAAGCACTGGCCCGGCGAGGGAGCCGGCGGCGAGGCGCTGATCGTCTTCGACGGGGTCACCATCAAGTACCACATGATCCCGTTCCGCGCGGCGATGGAGGCGGGCGCGGTCAACATCATGCCCGGGTACGCCGGCAGCTCGTTGCTCGATCCGGGTGGTCCGGGCGCCGGCGACAGCGCGCCGATCCTCGCGTACCTGCGGCAGAACCTCGGCTTCCAGGGCCTGATCACCACCGACTGGCTGCCGTCCGGTTCCTGGGTCGGCGCGGCGAACGCCGGCTCCGACGTGATGGGCGGCGCCGACCCGGGCGCGGCCGGCTTCTCCATCGGCACGTTCACCGCGAACGTACCGGCGGCCCGGATCGACGACGCGGTTCGGCGGGTACTGCGGATCAAGTTCCAGCTCGGCATCTTCGAAGCCCCGTACGGCGACCCGGTCAACGGGCCGTACCGGTTCCACACCCCGGCCTACACCGCCCTGGCCAACCAGGCGTCGCGGGAGGCGATGACCCTGTTGAAGAACACCGGCGGGGTGCTGCCGATCCGGTTGAACCCGGGCGACAACATCGTGGTCGCCGGGCCGCGCGCCGACGACACCGCCGCCTGCTGTGTCTGGACGAGCTTCTTCCACGCCGAGTACGGCTCGAAGACCATCCTCCAGGCGATCCAGGCCCGGGCCGCCCAGTCCGGCGTCAACGTCCACTCCGGCGACGGGCCGTCGCCGAAACTGGCCGTGGTGGCGGTCGGCGAGACCAGCTACACGCACGCCACCAGTTGGGTGAAGGAGCAGCCGTACCTGCCACCGGACCAGTTGGCCCTGATCCAGAACTTCCGGGCCCGGGGCATCCCGGTGGTGGTGGCGCTGGTCCTGCCCCGACCGTACGTGATCACGGAGTGGCACGACCTGGCCAGCGCCATCGTGGTCACCTACCGGGGCGGCGAGGAGATGGGGCCGGCCCTGGCCAGCCTGCTCTTCGGCGACTACAGCCCGCGCGGCAAACTGCCCTGGCAGCTGCCACGCAGCCTGGAGCAGGTGCTCCGGCCCGGTGGCGCGGACGTGCTGGCGGACGCGAACGAGGCCTGGGACCTGCCGTACGACCTGGGCGCCACCGCGGCGCAACGGGACCAGATCCGGGCCAGCATCAACGCCGGACAGCCACCGGCGACGAACCACGGCAACCCGCTCTACCCGTATGGCGCCGGCCTGACCGGCTTCTGAACTGGTCGACCGGCTGCTGACCGGATGACCGGCGTCTGAGCTGGTCTACCGGCTTCTGAACCGACCGTGGGATGCCGCCGGCCCGCCTGTGCGGGCCGGCGGCGGTCGTCGGTCGACGGGCACGGTCCGGACCGCGAGGCCGCCGATGACGTAGCCGCCCGGCACCCGTACTGGTCCACGCGGCCGGACCGGCGCGGACCGGCGGCGCCTGGCTGACCGGTCCGGAAGACGGTATGCTGCCCGCGATGATTACCTCATTCACTGGATTGGGGGTCTCGTTCACCAGAAGTGAGTGCTGATGCGCTCCACTGTGAACGGGCAGTCCCGTCTCTCCCTCTGGCGACATGTACGCGAATTCGCCGTGCCGCCCTCCATGATCACATCAGCGACCGCCCGGCGGGTCGTCGGCGACTGGGCGGGAGCGTGTGCCGCCGCCCGCGTCGACGTCGACCTGGACCTGCGCGCGGTGACCCGTGCCGCCGGCCGGGAACTCGCCGCAAGAATCCGGGCCGACCTCCGACATCTCGCCCCTGACCTGCTCCGTTGGCACATGCCGAGGATCGCACCGGACGGGCTGCTGCGCCCCGGTCTGACCCTCTCGCTGGCCCGGTACGGGCCGGAGGGCGACAAGACCCTGCACCTCGTCGCCCGGACCCCGCCCGGCTGGGCCGACGGCGGCCAGCGGATCAGCCTCGCGCTGTGGGACGAGGCGGGTTCCGGCGACCGGGCCGGCAACCACCCGCACCCCCGCCCGAACCCCCGGTTCCGTCTCGACCTGCACCGCCACCTGTGGGACGCGCGGCGCAGCGTTGAGCTGCGGGCCCGGTCCGGACTGGACCACCCGCCCGACGACAACCGGCACCCACCGGAACACGACAGGCTGCGCGACCTCGGTTGTGCCGTGGACCGGTGGGCGGCCGAGGCGCGGGTACTGCTCCACGCGGAAGACCGGGCCGCTGAAACAGCTGTCGCGGCACGGCTCGGTGGCCGACGGCGGCTGGTGCTGGAACTGACCGGCGGGCCGGACGGGGTACGTGCCGTCCCGGGGGCGGCCGCGCGGCGGCTCGCCGCGCTGCCGGTGCTGCCGGACGCCGCGACCTGGGTGCCACCCGACGTGGCGTTGCTGCGGGCCGGGCTGATCGGGGCCGACCTGCTGCACCCCCTGGTCGCGGCGGCACTGGTACCGGACCGTCCGGTGATCGGGCCGTCGGACCTGTCGACCGGCCCCCGCCTTGTCGAGTGTCGCGGCGCCCAGCACCGGATCGGCCTGGTCGACGGGGTCCTCGTACCGCTGGACCACGACCCGGTCGAGATCCGCCGCGAGGAACTGCTGGCCGCGTTGACCGGCACTCCGCTGGCCTGCCTGCGGGCGATCGACGAGGCACACCGGCGACCGGAACAGCTCGTCGACATCCGGGCCCGGCTGGATCACGGCGACACGGTCGGCGCGCTGGCCGCCGTCGAGAACCTGCTCGGTCCGGAGGCGACGCTGCCCGACGGCGTACTGCGGGACGAGTTGGCCACGGCGGCACTGCGGCAGGTCACGTGCGGCCTGTTCCGGAGCGGACTGGTCGACACCACGCGTTCCATCCACGCCCGGCCCACCCGGCGCCCCCGCGACCACCGGGGACACCCGCGCAACGCACGCCACCCGGTGTCCCGCTGACCCGTAGGGCCGCTGGCCCGCCGAGCCCTGATCCGGCCGCCCACCGTGCTCGGCGGCCGCGTCCACCCTGACCGACACCTCCCCGGCCGGCACGGCTTCCGCCCGGCCCGACCCTGAACGGTGAAAACACATGCCTGGATCTCTCCTCGCCCCGCCCGCCGCCGACCACTCCGCCGACCAGCTCGGGATCGCCGACGACCTGATCACCCTGCTCGGCGACACCACCACCGAGCCGCGCCCGGACACCCAGTTGACCGCGCTGACCCTGGCCGTCGCCGCCGACCTGCCGGTGCTGCTCTGGGGCGAGCCGGGAATCGGCAAGACCGCCGCCCTGAACCAGCTCGCCGCCTCCCTCGACCTGCCGCTCACCACGGTGATCGCCAGCGTGCACGAGCCGTCCGACTTCTCCGGCCTGCCGGTGGTCGGCGACGACCCCGCCGTACAGGGTGTGCCGATGGCGCCGCCGGACTGGGCCGTACGCCTGGTCCGGGCCGGCCGGGGGCTGCTCTTCCTCGACGAACTCTCCACCGCGCCGCCGGCCGTGCAGGCCGCCCTGCTCCGCCTGGTGCTCGAACGACGGGTCGGCGCGCTGCGCCTGCCACCCGGGGTCCGGATCGTCGCCGCCGCCAACCCGCGCTCCTCGGCGGCGGACGGCTGGGAACTGAGCGCCCCGTTGGCGAACCGTTTTGTCCACCTGCACTGGACGTACGACCACGAGGTGGTGGTACGTGGACTCGGCGGCACGTGGCCGGAGGCGTCGCTGCCCCGGCTCGCCCCGGACCGGCTGGCCGGGGCGGTGGACTTCGCCCGGCGGGCGGTCTGCGGTTTCCTCACCGCCCGACCGGGTTTTGTCCACCGGCTGCCCCGCAGCGAGCCGCAGAAGGGCGGCGCCTGGCCGTCGCCCCGCAGTTGGGAGATGACCCTGCGGCTGATCGCCTTCGCCACCGCCGCCGGTACCTCCCGGGAGGTGCTCTCCCTGCTGGTCCGGGGCACCATCGGGGACGGCCCGGGACTGGAACTGCTGGCCAGCCTGGACCGGATGGACCTGCCGGATCCGGAGACGCTGCTGGCCGACCCGACCGGCGTCGAGTTGCCCGAGCGGGGCGACCTGCGGCAGGCCGTACTCGACGGGGTGGTGGAGGCGGTCCGCAAACGCCCGGAGCGGTCCCGCTGGGACGCGGCGTGGACCCTGTTGGGCCGGGTCCTGGAGACCGGCGCCCCGGATCTCGTGGTCGTCCCCGCGACCACGCTCGCCACCCTGCGGCAGGACGACTGGGACGTGCCGTCGTCGATCGACCGACTCGCCGACGTGGTGTCGCTCAGCACCCGGGTGGACAAGGTCGCGAGCCGGGTAGCGGCCGTCGCCGGGAGCGGCCGATGACAGCCGGGACCGCCACGGCGACCGGACCGGTGACGGCTAGCAGGCCGGCAGCGACGACCGGACCGGCAACGGCATCGGCAGCGGTGACGCGGACAGTCGCCGACGCGCGGGCGGTCACCTCGACGTTGGACTTCCAGAAGCTCTTCGCCGCCCGGCTGTACGCCGCCCGGGTCCGGCCGTACCTGGCGGCCGCGCTGTTCGCCCTGAGCCCGGTGGAGTCGCGGCGGGTACCGACGATGGCGGTGGACCGGCACTGGCGGTGCTACGTCTCGCCCACGTTCGTGGCCCGGAGCAGCGTGGAGGACCTGGCCGGGGTCTGGGTGCACGAGGTCTCGCACCTGCTCCGCGACCATCACGGCCGTGGTGACCGGGTCGCCGCCGAACGCGACCTGCACGGCCCCGGCGAACGGCTGCGGATGAACATCGCCGCCGACTTCGAGATCAACGACGACGTGTACGGGGACGGGCTGTGCCTACCCCGCGACGCCGTCGTGCCGGCCCTGCTGCGGCTCCCCGTCGGCCTGCTGATGGAGGAGTACCTGCGCCTGTTCCGGCTCGGTCCGTACACCCAGGACCTGGTCTGGCTGGACTGCGGCAGCGGCGCCGACGGCCTGGACCGGGAGTGGGAACTCGGGCCGGACGGCGCACACGGGCTCAGCCCGCAGGAGCGGGACGCGGTGCGGTTCCGGGTCGCGCAGGGCATCTCCGCCCGTCCCGGTGACGTACCGAAGGGGTGGCAGCGGTGGGCGGAGGAGGCGTTCCACCCACCCCAGCCGTGGCGGGACCTGCTCGGCGCGGCGATCCGCTCGGCGGCCACCGGGCAGGGGGCGGGCGAGGACTACTCGTACGGCCGGCCGGCGCGGCGGTCCACCAGCCTGCCCGGCGTGGTGCTGCCGAGCCTGCGGCGCCGGCCGCCGCAGGTCTCCGTGGTCATCGACACCTCCGGGTCGGTGAGTGACGCCGAACTGGGCAGTGCGCTCCTGGAGGTCGCCGCGATCGTCCGAGCCGTCGGCGGCCGGCGCGACCTGGTCAGTGTGCTGCCGTGCGACGCGACGGCCGGCATCGTGCACCGGCTGTGCCGCGCCGAGGGCATCCCGCTGGTCGGCGGCGGCGGCACCGACCTGCGTACCGGTTTCGTCCGGGCGCTGGGTACCCGACCCCGGCCGGACGTGGTGGTGGTGCTGACCGACGGGCAGACCCCGTGGCCGCCGGAGCGGCCGGCGTGCCGGACCGTGGTGGGGCTGTTCCGGAGGGAGCCGGTGTCGTGGGAGGAGGACGATCCCGACTACGTGCCGGACCCGCCACCGGCGTGGGCGAGGGTGGTCACCATCGGTCCCCACTGAACCGGTGACCGGGGTGAACCGGCGGGGGGGGGGGGGGGGGGGGGCCCCCCCCCCCCCGGGGCCGGGGGGGGGCCGCCCCCCCCCCCCCCCCCCCCCCGGTGCGTC
>NZ_JAZGQK010000004.1:0-42202 GCF_036422035.1 Plantactinospora sonchi | reverse complement strand
GGGGGGGCGCCGCGGGGGGGGGGGGGGGGGGGCGGGGGGGGGGGGCCGGGCCCCCCCCCCCCCCCCCGCCGGTGCGTCAGGGACGGTCAGCAGCCGTACCCCCGGCAGAGGTGGCCGAGGTAGCCGCTGTTCTCCGCGATCGCCGAGCGGCGGAGACTGCCGACGCTGAAGCCGACACCGACACCGACCTTGACCACGATCGAGTCGGGCGTCGCCCCCTCCTTGCTGAACCCGGGGTCGGCCCACTGGGCCCGCGCCCCACCGTGCACGATGCCGCCGGCGTCGACCCCGAGGTCCAGGGTCACCCCCTCGCCGTGCACCTTGTCCGCCGGATGGTTGTTGAACTTCAGCGCGATCGAGGCGTCGATGTCGATCCCGAACTCCGCGCCCGCGCCGACGGTCATGCTGACCGTCACCCCCTTGCTGTCGGCGTTGACACAGAACTCCTCGCCGACGCCGAGCCCCGCGCCCATCTCGGCCTGGCCGCAGAACGACACCGACTGCAGGTCGATCGGCAGGTCGAGGTTGCCGGCCGCCTTCATCGCCAGGTTGTAGAGGTTCCGGATCCGCTTCGGGTCCTCCAGGAGTTTTGTCGGGTCCAGGTCGTCGAGCTGGGACATCAGCGTGGCGAACGCCTGGGCGGCCTGCCGGCGGCGGTCCGCCTCGGCCTTCTCGTGCGGCGAGCGGCAGTCCCGGTCCGGCGGGCAGGACCGCTGGGTCCGCTCCCGGAGTCGCTGTGACCGGTAGTACGAGGCCCAGCGGCGCTCCTGTGCCCGTACCCGTTCCTTCGCCTTCTCGGTCCAGCCCGGCGCGGCCGGAGCCCGGATCCGCCCCTCGTGGTCCACGATGTGGTACGTGCCGCTCGGGTCGGACATCGACACCGGGTTGTTGTTCGCGTACCCGTACCCGTTCATCTGCTGCGGATCACCCGGGTCGAGGACGGGGTCGACGGAGGTGAAGCGGCCGAGCTGCGGGTCGTAGCCACGCGCGCCCAACTGGGTCAGGCCGGTGCCGGCGTCCACGATCCCGCCGACGAAGCCCTTGTCGTCCGGCCAGGTCGCCGGTGGGCCGCCGCGCGGATTGCCGAACGGGTCGAACCGGCGTCTGGTGACGGTCAGGCTGGCCGAGTCGATCGCCACCTGTGCGGTGCCGTGGTGGTCGGCGGCCAGCCAGGTCAGCCCGGCGACGGTCCGCACCGCGACGGTCTCGCCGCCGTGGGCGTAGTAGCGGGTGGCGGTCACCGCCCCGGTGGAGCGGTCCAGCCGGACCTCCTGGTTGCCCAGGTACAGGGTGACCGCACCGGGTTCACGCCGGATCAGCCGCTGCCCGGCCGCGTCGTGGACGAATCCGGTGGTGGCACCGTCCTCGGTGACCGCGGCGAGCCGACCCTGCTCGTCCCAGTCCAGCCGCTGGTCACCCCGGGCGACCGTGTTGCCGGCGGCGTCGTACCCGTACGTCCGGGCGTCCGGGCCGGTCGTGGCGAGCACCGCGTGCGGACGTTCCGCCCCGGTCTCCGGATACCGGTAGCCGGTGGTGACGTCCCCGGTCGCGGTGTGCTCGACCCGGCTGGTCCGGTTGCCGGTCGGGTCGTAGCGGAACGAGTGCCAGTACGGCGCCGGCCCGGCCAGTCCGGAGACCGCCGGTTCGACGGAACAGTCGCCGGTCGGGGTCCACGCCTCGGTGAGCCGGCGCAGGCTGTCGTACCGGAAACACTGCCGGTCCGCCGGCTGCTCCAGCGGGGTGTCGGCGACGCCGGTGAGGTTGCCGATCTCGTCGTACCGGTAGTGCAGGTCGGTCTGCATCGGTCGGGGCAGTTCGGCGTCGACGATCGCCCGGTCCAGCCGGCGGGTCGCCGGGTCGTAGTACCGGGACAGCCAGACCCGCCGGCTCCCGGTGCCGAGCTGCAGCCGTTGCAGCTCGCCGTACCGGGTGTAGTCGCTGCTCGCCGCGTAGTGGACCGTCGTACCGTCCGGGCCGCCGTGGGTGGTCAGCGGCCGGCCGGCGTCGTCATAGGTGTGGAAGACCTCCTCCGCGGGCAGGCCGCCGACCGCCGGGTGACTCTCCCCGGCCAGGCTGCCGTCCGGGTTGTACCGCAGATGCGAGACGTAGGTGCCGGCCAGTACGCCCTCGACGGCCGGGACGGTGACCGAAGTCTGCCGCTGCTGGTACCGCGCGGTGTAGCCGAGCACCGCCCGGGTGTACGGGTTGCCGTCGGCGTCGTAGCTGGTCGTCGTCGCCGGCTGGCCCTTCACCACGCCCTCGAAGCCGTCCGGCACGGTGTCGTACGTCCACTTCGCGAGCAGCCGTCCCGCACTGCCGCCGGAGCGCAGGGTGAGCAGGCGCCCCAGCCGGTCGTAGGCGTAGCCGAGGGTCTGGCCACGGGCGTCGGTGGCCGAGGTGAGCTGGTCGGCGTCGTCGTATTCGAGGCTCGTCCGGCCCTTGTCCGGATGGTCGGCCCGGACCTGGCGGCCCCGCAGGTCGTACCGGTAGCGCCAGGCGTTGCCGACCGGGTCGGTGACCTCGGCGAGCTGTCCCGACGGGGTGTAGGCGTACCGGGTCACGTCGGCCGGGCCGGTCGCGGTGGCACCCCGGTACTGGTGCAGTTCGACGGTACGTCCGCGACCGTCCTGCACGGTGGTGGTCGGGGTGCCGCCGGCCGGCGGGGTGACGTGCGTCCGGTCCCCGCCGTACCGGGTGAGGGTGCGCCACTTCGCTACCGCGCCGGCCTTGAACACCGACTCGACCGGGCGGCCGGCACCGTCGAAGACGGTCTCGGTCAACCCGGGCACCTCCACGTCCGAGGCCCGCCACAGCGTGGTGTCCACCGCGGCGTTGTTGAAGTACGGGTTGGTGGTCTTGTACGCCCGCCCCTGCGAGTCGTACCGGGTGTCGGTGATCAGCCGTCCGCCGCCGACCGCCGGCACCTGCACCTGACGCAGCCGCAGCTGTCCGTCGTACAGCTCGTTGCGGCTGACGTGGTTGCCGTTCGGACCGATCCGGGTGGTGGTCACCACGGTCGGCGCGTCCCGGCGGATCAGGTAGGAGAACCGGTGTGCGGCCGGATGGTTCCACTTCCGTGGCCGGTCCGGCGACCAGACCGCGCTGACCCGGCCCAGCGGGTCGTAGGCGGTGTCGGTGCTGTTCCCGTTGACGTCGGTCACCGTCACCGGCTGGCCGAGGGCGGGTTCGAGCACGGTCGTCGTGGTGAAGCCCATCGGGTCGGTCACCGTCGTACCGGTCGTCGGCCCGCCGACGGCCGGGGTGTACCCGGTGCGGGTGGTCCGGCCCAACCCGTCACCGAGTTCGATCGGGCGCCCGTGCACGTCGTGCCGGGCGGTGGAGCGCAGCGCGTACCGGGGTTCGGTGCCGTCGTACCGGTCGAGCACCTCGACCCGGGTCTGGTTGCCGGCGGTCGGTGCCTCCCCCCAGGCCCGGCCGTCGTAGGAGTACCGCTCGTCGGAGACGGCGTGCTCGGGCAGGGTCGGGGTGACCCCGCACCGGGCCGAGACGGACTGCACCCGCGACGGCGCGTCCAGCAGCCACACCGCGGTGTTCCGCAGGTACGTGGTCCGGGTGCACAGGTCGTCGGCGGCGGTGCCGACATCCCCCAGGTCGTCGACGACGGTGGGCAGCCCCCGGTCGTCGTACCCGGTGACCACCCGGGTCTCCCGCCGCCCCTGTTCCAGGGTGGTGACCACCCGTTCGGTGCCGGCATGGACCTGGTAGGCGTGCAGGCCGCCCCGGGAGGCGGTCGGCCCCCGCCACACCGGCTCGGTCAGCGTCTTCGCCACCACCGTCGTACTGTCGCCGAGGTGGCTGACCGCCTCCCGTGCGAAGCCCTGCAACCAGTCGTGGTCCGGGTACGCCACCCCCTCCGAGTCGGTCACCGTCACCGAGCGGGTGCCGCCGCCGGGCAGCCGGTCGCCGTGCATGCCCCGGTGGAACCGCTGCTCGACCCGGCTGACCGGGCCCGCCGGGTCGCCCGGCACCCCCTGCCGGACCTGGACCTGGCCGAAGCCCCGGAACTCGTTCCAGGTCCGCTTGTCGTTGGGAGTGAACTCGGAGGTGTCGTGGTGCCAGGCCGCCCCGCCGAGGTACTCGTACGCGTACACCTGCTCGGTGCTGCTGCTGATCCGGTCGGAGAGGGTCACCGTCGACACCACGTACTTGTGGAACCAGTCGGTCCGGTCGGCGTGCCCCGGCCGACTCCAGGTGACCGGGAAACACCGCAGGGTGTTGCTGTGCGGGTTCGCCGGCATCGACCCGCCGGGTACGCAGTCCGGCTCGGCGTAGTGCACCGAGATCACCCCGCCGGACTCGGCGACGATCCCGGTGAGCCGGTACCGCAGCAGCGGCGACAGGTGGTCCTCCTGGTGGACCCGGTTCGGCAGCGGGGTGCCCTCGAACGTCACCGGCGGCAGCGCCTCCGTACCGCCGACCAGCCCGGTGTGGGTGATCGACCGCAGCCAGAGCGCCGCCGAATCCTCCCCGTCACCCGGCCTCGGGTACTGCTGCTCCAGGGTCCAGCGGTCCACGTCGGTGAACCCGCCGTCCCGGCGTACCTGGGTGGTGACGGTGGCCAGCCGTTTGGTCGTCCAGAACGTCGGCGACCACTGGTCCGTGCAGGTCGCGGTGACACAGCGTCGGTCCAGCGGGGTGTCGGGCCAGTTCCTTGGCCGGTCCAGCGCGCAGGTGGCGCCGGGTACGCAGCGGTCGGCCACCCCGAACAGCACCTGGGCCGCCGGGGCGTCGGCGCCGGTGCCGTGCAGCCCGTACTCGATCCGCTCCAGCCAGCCGCCCCGGACGTACGGGACGGCGGTCGCGGTCAGGTTGACCCCGTACGAGTTGGTCTCGGTCTGGTAGGTGAGCAGCATCGTGTTGCCGTTCGGGTCCACCACCTTGTCCAGGTTCCACCGCCACGCCTGATCGCAGCGGGACGCGGTGAAGCTGGCCCCGTGACACGGCTCGCCGGCGTCGTCGCCGAAGACCGGCACGGTCCAGGTGGACCGGGCCTCCGGCCGGGAGCCGAAGAAGTACTGGGTCCCGTCGACCGTGGTGATCTTCCAGTACTCGCCGTTGTCGTCGCCGTTGCCGGCGCCGCCGAGCCGCTCGACCCGGGATCCGGCGTCGGCGCGTTCCCGCCACTGCCCGCTGCTGTCGTCCCGGACCAGCTGACCGCCGCCGTCCGGATAGCCGGCGGTGGCGTTGTCGCTGCGCCAGCAGAGGTCACCGGTGGTCGGCGGCACGGTGCCGCCCTCCTTGTCCGAGGCGCAGGCGCCGTAGGCTCGTTCCACGAACCCGGGGTTGAGGTCCCAGCCGTCCCCGACCCAGGACGGCTGGTTGTTGGACGCGCTGGTCCGCCCGTCCACCGCCGACGAGCGGTACGACAGTGCGAGTTCCGGTACCAGGTCACCGGGGACCGGCGGCACCCGCAGCGGGTACGACCACTCGAAGTCGCCGGACTGCGTCGAGACGGACCAGGTCGCCGACGGCGAGAGCGGGCTGGCGGTGGGGTCGCCCCCGCCGTCGGGCCGCCCGCCGGCCGACTGGTCGCCGCCGAGCGCGTCCTCGGTCGCCGGGTCGGCCGGCCGGCCCGCCATCGTCTCGGCGTTCACCGGCACCGACGGGACCTGCGGCAGTTCCACCGAGGGGCCGGCCGCCACGGCCGGTGCCGGTACGGCCACCAGCAGCGTGGCGGTCACCACGACGGTGGCCAGCGCGGCGAGCCACCGCCGGCGGCACGGATGGTACGGGGCAAGGGTGTGGGTCACGACTTCTCCTCCTGCTCAGCCTCGACCGGCCCGCTGGTTGATCTCGCTGTCCGGCACCACGCCGAGGTCGGTACGCACCTCGTCGATGTGGCCGGTGAAGTGGTGGGCGGGCGCGCCGTGCAGCAGGCCCCGCCCGATCGACAGCCCGCCGGGCGCCGGCCACAGGGTGACGCCGTCGACGCTGCCGGCGAGCTGCCCGTTGACGTACAGCCGCAGTTGGCCGGCGGCGTGGTCGTAGACCCCGGTCAGGTGGGTCCACTCCCCGACCACCGCCGCCACGTTCGACCGGACGGACACGAACTCGGCGGCGTCGGCGTCCTGGGTCCAGGCACCGAACACCCACCGGTCCAGGCTCGGGTCGTAGCGCAGCGCGAACCCGCCCATCCGGGTGCCGTCCTGGCCCAGCACGGTCTGCACCGCCGGCTCGTACGTCAGCTTCGCCCAGGCCGAGACGGTGAAGCTGGCCTGCGTCGGTACCCCGAGCTGCCCGGTGGTGGCGGCACCCGCACCGTCCAGCGCCAGTGCCCGGCCCCGGACCCCGTCGACGTAACTCACCGGGCCGGCGGTGCTGGTCGGGTTCGCCCGCCAGGACGAGTCGGTGACGGTGTTGTCGTCGAACGTCCAGTTCCCGTACGCGGCGGGGTTGCTGTCGTCGTACACCTCGGCCAGCTCGCCGTCGCGCAGCGCGGTCCCGTACGCCCGCACGTCGTCGACGGCGCCCTTGAAGTACCGGCCGTCCACACCGCCGGACCGTCCCCGGCCGATCGTCAGCGGACCGGTGGCCGGCCAGGTGGTGACCCCGGTCCGGGCGGCGGAGAGCCGGCCGTTCACGTACAGCCGGAGCTGTCGCAGGGTGGCGTCGTAGACCAGGCCGAGGTGGGTCCAGTGACCGGCCCGGACCCGTTCGGTCGAGACGACCGGCAGCACGGTCGGCGTGGCGCCGTCCCCGGTGGTGGTCGCCGCCGCCCACCGGCCACCGGCGTCCTGGTAGAGGGAGAACGCACTGGCCTGGGTCCCCGCCTGGGCGACGATCACCTGGTCGGCGCTGGACGTGGCGGTGCCCGGGTACGCCCAGGCCGAGACCGAGAAGCTGGCCCCGGTGTCCAGTACCGGCCCGGCGGTCTGCGCGTACCCGTCTGTCCCGTCGAACCGTCCGGCGTGGCCGAGCCGGCCGGCGGTCCAGTCCGCACCGCCGTGCAGGGTGGCGTGCAGGCCACGGCCGGAGGAGTCGGCGGCGGTGGCGCCGGCGTTCTCGTCGAAGCGCCAACGTCCGGCCCCGGCGGTCGGCAGGGTGCACGGCGTGGGCGCCGCGATCGTGCCGCACTGCACCGGGTACGAGTGGTAGAGCCCGCCGATCCGGCCGTCGTCCAACGCGCCGGTGTAGAGCCGTACGTCGTCCACCCGGCCCGGGAACCACTGGCCCGGATTGCCGGCCGCGTCCCGGCCCCGGCCGATCTGCAGGCCACCCGCGGCCTGCCACGGCTGGTTGAGAGTGCCGTCGCCCTTGCGGGTGCCGTTCACGTAGAGCCACAGCTTGCCGGTGGCCCGGTCGTAGACGCCGGCCAGGTGCACCCAGCGGCCGAAGTCGGAGGGCAGGACCGGAACGGCGGCCTTGGTGACCGTGCCGCCCGGCTCCGGCATCTCGAAGACCCAGACGCCGTCGGCGTGCTGGCCCCGGTCCCGCCAGTGCCCGAGCCGGAACTTGCTGACCGGGCCGGCGGCGTCGTCCAGGCTGACCGCGACCAGTTTGCAGTCGAACTGGTCGGCCGCCGGCACGCAGGTACGGTCCAGCCGCACCCAGGCGGCGACGGTGAAGTCGGCGTCGGTCCGGACGTCGACCCCGGCGGTGCCGAGCCGGCCGTCGGTGCCGTTCAGCTCGACCGCGTTACCCAGCCGACCCGGTACCCGGGCGACCCCACCGGCCAGCGTGGCCGCCCGACGGCCGACCGCGTCGGCGGCCTGCCCGCCGCTGCCCTCGTCCAGCCGCCAGTTGTGGGCCAGGGTCAGGTCCCGGCCGGCCAGCACGCGGACCTCCCCGGCGAACAGCACCCGGCCGTACACGGTCACGTCGTCGACCGCGCCCCGCAGCCGGTTCTGCCGGTTGCCGTTCCACCAGCCGCCCCCGACCTGCAGGCCGCCGGCCGGGTGGTGCCAGGTCTGGGTGTGCGGCGCGGTCCCGGCCGGTACGCCGTTGACGTAGAGGAACAACCGGCGGGCGCCGGCGTCGTAGCCGCCGACCAGGTGGGTCCAGACGCCGACCTGGGCGGTCGGACCGAACACCCGGGCCAGTACGCCTCCGTTGTCCGCGTCACTGCCGGGCATCATGAACGCCCACCGGCCGTCCGAGCCGGACATCAACTGGAAGGCGCTGACCCGGCTGCCGTCCTGCGACACCACGGTCGCGGTGCCGCCGGCCTCGTCCAGCTTCGCCCAGGCGGCGACCGAGAAGCTCTGCCGGACGTCGACCGTGGGCGGCATCGTCAGGTGGTCGTCGCCGCTCAACCGCACCGCCAGGTCGGTCGGGTCCGGTACGTCGCTCTGCCCGGCCCCCCAGCTCGGGGTGCCGTGCGGCGTGCCGTCGCCGCCGTGGCCGCTGCTGCTCCCGGCGGTACCGTCCAGCCGCCACTCGCCGAGCGCGACGTCGTCCCGGCTGACCACCGCCTGGATCTCCGCCTCGGACAGCGCCCGGCTGTACGCCCGCACCTCGTCCACCCAGCCCGTCCAGTACGCCGACGGTCCCCCGTTGAGTCCACGCCCGACCACCAGCGGGCCGGTGGCGTCGAACCCGTCGGTACGGCTGGCGCTGCCGGCCAGCACCCCGTTGACGTAGAGCCGGATCTGTCGCCCGTCGACGTCGTGTACGGCGGCCAGGTGTGTCGGTACGCCGAGCTGTGCCGGTGTCGACGACTGGATCCCGGCGCCGCCCGGGGCGTTGCCCGCATCCGTGCCCGGGGTGGCGAACTCCCACACGTCGCCGGCCGGCCGGTCTCGGTAGCCGAGGAAGAACCCGCTGGTCGCGGCCCCGTCCTGGGACAGTGCGGTGGCCGGCTGACCGGCCGGCGGCGACACGTCGAGTCGTACCCAGCCGGCGACCGTGAAGCTCTGGTCGGTGTGGACCACCGGACCGGCGGTCGTGGCGTGGTCACCGGTGCCGTCGAGCCGTACCGCACCGCCGACCGCGCCGCCGTCGGCGAGACCGTCCCCGTCACCGTCCCCGGTGAACGAGGCGTCGCCGTGCAGGGTCACCATCTCACCGCCGGGTACCGCGTTCCGCCCGGTGGTGCCGGTCAGCTCGTCGAACCTCCAGTGCCCGACCTGCACGTTGTCGGTGCCGACCGAGGCCCGTACCTCGTCGGCGGTCAGCACCCGGTCGTAGACCCTCACCTCGTCGACCAGGCCCGGCCAGTGGTCGACGCCGGCGCTGCCGTTCCACATCGTCCGACCGATCTGGGTCCAGCCTCCGGCGTTCCAGTCCGGCACGGTCCGCTCGGCGGTGCCGGCCAGCACGCCGTCGACGTACAGCCGCAGCGTCCGGGCCCGGGCGTCGTAGGAGCCGGTCAGCTGGGTCCAGACCCCGACCTGGGCCGGTCGCGCCGAGGTGGCCAGGTCGGTGCCCTGGTAGCTGGCGTCGGACCGGGGCATCCCGAACGCCCAGTGGCCGCCGTTCTCCGGCCGGTACCAGAGCACGTAGCCGGCGAAGGTGGTGCCGTTCTGGCTCAGCACGGCCCGGGCTGAGCCGGCGCTGTCGAGTCGCACCCAGGCGGAGACGGAGAAGCTGGCGTCGGTGCGTACGGCGGGCGGCGCGGTCAGGTACGCCCCGGTGCCGTCGAGCCGGGCCGCCTGGCCGACCGCGCCGGGGCCGAACGTCACGTTGCCGACCGCGGTCGCGTGCCGGTCGCCGAGGAACGCCTCGTCCCGGGTGTCGCCGTCGAGTGACCACTGGGCCAGCGGTCCGCTGCCGGCCCGGACGTAGAAGTGGTACTGCCGTACCGGACCGCGGTGCCCGGCCCGGTCCACGCTCTGTACGAACAGGTCACGCGGCCCGTCGCCGGGCGGGGTCAGCTCGACCGTCGCTCCGCCGCCGAGCGCGTCGGCGGGGACCACGTTGGTCGGGTCCTGGGTCCACCCCCACCGGTAGTGGTCGACGTCGCCGACCCCGCCGGAGTCGAAGACGAAGCGGTCCGGTACGCCGACGCCGCCGTGCCAGCGGTTGTCCTCCTGGTAGAGCGTGCCCCGGACGCCGGGCTTGACGGCGGGCGGCTGGCGGTCGATGACGAACCGGGTGCCGTACGCGAAGTCGCCGCCGTGCCGGGCGGTGTCCTCGGCCTTGACCGCCCACTCGACCGCCTGGCCGTGCCGGTCGTCGGTGTTGACCGTGTACGAGTGCACCAGGCCGGAGTCGACGTACCTGCTGCGGGACTCGTGCCAGGTGCCGCCGACGTTCACCCGCCACAGCGACTGCACCTGGTCGCCGTCCGGGTCGGCCAGCGTCGCGGTCAGCCGTACGTTGGCGTCGCCGACGTACCGGACCCCGGCGCACCAGCGGCACGGCTCCGGCAGCGGCGGATCGGTCCGCAGGTCGGTCGGTACGCCCGGCACCCGGTTGAAGTTGACCCGGAGCTGGGCGTTGTTCTGGTAGCGGCGCCACGCCGACTGGTCGGCCGAGTCCTTCGCCTTGACGAAGAAGGTGGTGCTGCCGCCGAGGTTGACGTGGCCGGCGACGGAGAGCCCGACCTCCTTGTAGCCGGCGCAGTTGGTGTACACGCTCGGGGCGGAGAACTCGCTGATCAGCGTACCGCCCGCCCGGGTGTTCCAGCTGCTCCTGGCCTGGGTCAGCGCCGCGTTCGCCTTGTAGAGCTGGTGATCCCGGTTGGTGCAACTCGGACTGGCCACCACGGTCGCGTTCAGGTCCGCCGAGATGACCAGCCGGCCGGCGAGGAAACTCGTGTCGAACAGCCAGTACGTCCACGCCTCGCCGATGCCGTTGCACTCGCCGGAGGGTACGTAGCACTGCCCGACCTGCGCCCACGGTGGCGCCCCGCTGCTGTTCCAGTACGACGTGCCGGCGTTGCCGGAGAGCACCGACGCCCAGGACTGTTTGTCGGCGGTGTGCCACAGCGGGTCGACGGTGACCGGGTACCGGGTGGCCGGGTCGGTGAGCAGTTTCCGGTCCGGGCGCAGGGTCAGCGTGTCCCGCTCGACCGAGACGTCCACGTCGGCCTGCCGTCGGGGCGTGCCGGAGTCCCACATCCGGGACGTCGGAGAGCCGAACAGCACGGCACCGGTGCGGTCCCGGGCCTCCAGCGCGCCGGACCCGGTGGCCCGTACGGTCAGCCCGGAGGTGCGCAGCCCGAGCCGGGTCTGCCGGACCTTCGGGTTCGCGGCCGCTGTCCGGTTCTTGACCACCAGATACTGGGCGTATCCGTCGACGTCGGCCCGCAGCCGCAGGTCGACGCCGGGCAGCACCTCCGGGTAGGTGGCGGTGTCCCCGTCGAGGGTCGGCGCGGGCAGCCGACCGGGCCAGGACAGTTCGATCCAGCCGCTCCGGTTGCCGTACCGGACCAGCGGGGTGTCGACGCCGCCCCCGGAGAAGGACAGCTCCACGGTTGCCGCCGCCGGGCCGACCGTGCCGTCCGGCCGGCGTACCAGCGTCGGGTCGACCGCCGTCCAGGTGCCGTCCGGCCGCTGGGCGCGTACCGGGCGGGTGTCCAGTTCGGCGGTCATCGTGCCGTCCGGTTCGGCGTACACCGCCCGGGTCCCGGTCCGCAGCTCCACCGCCTCGACCCGGCTGCCCTGGTAGCGGGCCGCCGCCAGCGCCGTGGTCGCGTCCGGAGCCTGGAACAGTCGTACCCGGTCGGCGTCGTCCGTCGGCTCCTGCCGGTCGGTCACCGCCACGGCCGGCGGCACCGCCGCCAGGACCGTCACCAGGACGGCCGCCCCGGCCCGCCACCGGAGCCCGGTCCGTCCCCTCATGATCCCCCGCACGTCACGCCCCTCCCCTGAGTTCGAGCGGACGCCAGGGTGGCGGGCCGGGTCTTCAGGACGGCTTCAGCGCGTCGCCAGCCCGGTTTCACCGTGCGGCGTCGCGGTTCACCGGGTGCGGTCTCGCGGCGTCCGACCGGCCCGGACGGGGCGGGTTGCGCGATCACGCAACAAATCCGCGAGGTGATCTCGTCGACCCGAGACATCGGCGCCGACCTGTGCTTGTATCGCGGCGTACCGAACTCCGGGGGGAGGGGGGTTGCCCATGACGGGCAGGAGCACGGGGGTGCTGGCCGTCGGTCGGGCGGTGCCGTTGCTGGTCCGGTGGGGGCTGTCGGCCGACGCCGACCTGGTCTACCGCTGCCTGGTCAGCTTCGGCCCCCGCAACGCCGGCGCCGTCGCGACGAGCCTCGGTCTCGCCGTACGGCGGGTTCGGGCCGCGTTGGAGGAGCTCGACGACGCGGATCTGGTGGGGGTGACCGGGTCGGTGTCCGTCTACGGGGCGGGGGCGGTGCGCTGGCGGGCGGTGCCGGTGGACGCGGCGGTGACGGGCCTGCGGCGGCGCGCGCTCCGGCGCGCCGCCGCACCGGTCGGCGTCGGGCCCGGCGCCGGCTCGTCCGGCCACCCGCTTCCGGCCCGTCACCTGCCGGACCGGGCCGCCACCCGGCGTCGCATCGCCGAGCTGGTCGCGGTGGAACGTACCGAGCACCTGGCGATGAACCCGGAGGAGATCTTCAGTACGGACACCCTGGCGATCGCCGCTCCGCTGGACCTCGCGCTGCTCCGGCGCCGGATCCGGCTGCGTTCGCTGGGTCGGGCGCCGGCGGACGGCGACCGGTCGTCGCGGCACGCGACGGAGTTCGCCCGGCTGGGCGGGGAGTACCGGGAGGCGGGGCGACTCCCGCACAAACTGATGATCTTCGACCGGCGCGTCGCGCTGGTCGCCGTCGACCCGCACGACCTGGACCAGGGCACCTGGGAGGTCGTCGAGCCCGCCGCGATCGACTCGTTCGTCTCGCTGTTCGTCCGACACTGGACGGACGCGACCGACCCACGCCGGAACGGAGTACCCGAGGTCGTGCTCACGCCACGAGAGAAAGCGGTGGTCGCGCTGCTCGCCGAGGGGCACACCGACACCAGCGCCGCAGAACAGCTCGGTATCTCGACCCGGTCGGTCACGTACACGCTCCGGGCGCTGATGGACCGGCTCGGGGTGGAGAACCGCTTCCAGCTCGGCCTCGCCCTGGGCGCGATGAACGCGGCGACCCCGTCAAGGGCCGCCGAACCCGAACCGATTGAGGGGGACGATCGATGAGACGACTGCTGGCCGTACTGACCGCTGTCGCGGTGACCGTACTCACCGCGCTCAGCGGTGCCGGACCGGCGCTGGCCGGCACCGAACCGGTGTGGCACCGGATCCCGTGCGAGTCGGGTGCGTTCGACCTGGTGGAGGTCGAGACGGACGAGGTGAAGGGGATCAGCCACCTCACCCTGGCCGGGCACCTCGACTGCGCGGATCCGAAGCAGACCGCGACCTTCGGGTACGCGACCTACCGCGAGCACGAGCCGCAGGGGGTGCTGTACGACATCCGGCTGCGCCCGTACGCGGCCACCGCGCCCACCACGTTCCACGAGCGCAACCTGCTCGCCCCGACGTCGATCGGCGTCTGTGTGGTCACCGACCGCTCGGTGCGGGTCGCCTGTGTCGGGGTGAACTGGGATTCGGAGGTCGGGGTCACCGTGGAGGCCCTGCCCACCGACGACCCACTGGTGGACCGGTGTGTCCGGCTGGTCCGCTACGACGACTCGATGCCGAGCCCGGTCTGCGGCACCTGCTGGTGACCTGGTCCGGGGCCAACGAAACCGGGGGGAATCGTGAACGGTGTCCTGGAAGTCAATCTGCTCGGCCCGACGCAGGTGGTCGTGGACGGCCGGCCGGTGCCGGTCGTCGCGCCCCGCCGGCAGGTGGCGCTCAGCGCGCTCGCGCTCACTCCCGGCCGGACGGTGAGCACCGGGAGGCTGGCCCGGTACCTCTGGGGCGAGGAGGTGCCGGCACTGGCCCGCCGGGCGCTCTCCACCATCGTCACCCGGCTGCGTCAGGACCTCGGTACCGACGTGGTCGCCGGGGTGCCGGGCGGCTACACGTTGACCGCACCCCGGCAGGCGGTCGACGTGTACCGGTTCCGCGCCCTGGTCGGAGCGGCCCGCACCGCCGCCGACGCCACCACGGAGCTGGACCTTCTCGACCGTGCACTCGCCTGTTGGCGCGGCGAACCGCTGCAGGACGTCAGTTCCGAGTGGCTCGTCGCCGAGTACGCGCCGGGACTGGCCGAGGAGTGGTACGCGGCCACCGAACGCCGGCTCGACCTGCTGCTCGACGCCGGCCGCCACGGTGACCTGCTGCCGCAGTTGCGTGATCTGACCGCCCGGCAGCCACTGCGGGAGTCACTGTGGTGCCGGCTGATGGTGGCGCTCTACCGGGCCGGCCGGCAGGCCGAGGCGGTGCAGGCCTACCAGTCGGCCCGGGAGGTGCTGGTGGAGCAGCTCGGCGTCGGCCCCGGCGCGGAGCTGAGGGGGTTGCGTCGGGCCGTGCTCGTCGACGACCCGGCGCTCGGCGCGTCCGTACCGCTCGTCCCGGGCGGTGTCGACCGACGGCCGGTGGGCGGACGGGGGTACGCCCACCGGCCCGTCGCCGAGGTCAGGGCAGCGAGTTGAGGAACGGTTCGTGGGCATTCCTGAACTCCCAGCCGTAGTAGCGGTCCCAGTTGATCGACCAGGTCATCAGGCCCCGGAATCCGGGGTTGGTGCCGCTGCGCGGGATGTAGCCGCCACAGGAGACGCCCCGGACCAGGCAGTTCACCGCCTGCTGCACGCCGGCCGGGGCGACGTACCCGTTGCCGGCGCTGGTCGCCGCCGGGGTGCCGAACGCGATCTGGTCCTCGCGCAGCGGTGCGAAGACGTTGTTGGTGTTGCCGGCGACCGGGAAGCCGGCCAGCAGCATGTCGGTCATCGCGATGTGGAAGTCGGCGCCACCCATGGTGTGGTACTGGTTGTCCAGGCCCATGATCGGTCCGGAGTTGTAGTCCTGGACGTGCAGCACGGTGATGTCGTCGCGGAGTGCGTGGATCACCGGCAGGTACGCCCCGGCGCGCGGGTCCTGCCCGCCCCACGGCCCGGACCCGTAGTACTGGTAGCCGAGCTGTACGAAGAACGTCTCCGGCGCCATGGTGAGGATGAAGTTGGCGCCGTAGCGCTGCTTGAGTGACCGGATGGCCGAGATCAGGTTCACGATGACCGGGCTGGTCGGGTTTCGGAAGTCGGTGTCGCCGGTGTTCAGCGACAGGGAGTGCCCCTCGAAGTCGATGTCCAGCCCGTTCAGCCCGTACCGGTCGATGATCGCGCTGACCGAGCTGACGAACCGGTCCCGGGCGGCGCTGGTGGTGAGCTGCACCTGACCGTTCTGGCCACCGATCGAGATCAGCACCTTCCTGCCCTGCTGCTGCTTGGCCCGGATCGCGGCGGTGAACTCCGCCTCGGTCTCCACGCCCGGGCATTCGGCGACCGGGCAGAGCTGGAAGCGGATGTCGCCGGAGGTCGCCGAGGTCGGTTCACCGAACGCCAGGTTGATGATGTCCCACTCGGCGGGTACGTCCGCCATCCGCAGGTAGCCGGAGCCGTTGGCGAAGCTGGCGTGCAGGTAGCCGATCAGGGCACGCTTCGGCAGCCCGCCGGGCGGCGGCGTGGTCGGCGGCCCGGTGGTGGGCGGTGGCGTGGTGGTCGGCGGTGGCGTGCTCGGCGGTGCCGTGGTGGGCGGCGGGGTGGTCGGGTTGCCGGTGCCGCCGCCACACGCGGCGCCGTTCAGGGTGCAGTTCGCCGGTACGCCGCTGCCGTTGACGAGGAAGCCGAAGGAGGCGGTGGCGCCCGGGGCGAGGGTGCCGTTCCAGGACCGGTTGGTGAAGGTGTACCGCTGGCCGGCGGAGGTCAGCAGCGCGTCCCAGTACGTACCGACGGTGCTGCCGGCGGGCAGGTCGAATCCGACCGACCAGGAGGTCAGGGTGCTGCTGCCACCGTTGGTGATGGTGTACCTCCCCTCCCAGCCACTGCCCCAGTCGGCGGTCTTGACGAAGGTGGCGGTGGGGCCGGCGGCGAACGCGGGCACCGCGACGGTCACGGCGCCGGTCGCCGCCACCACGGCGGTGAGTGCGGCCAACAGCAGGGTTCGGGAGCGTTTCATGGGTCCTCCGGGGGCGGGTACCGGGAGCGGCCATCGACAGACACTTAATCTTTAAGACTATTAACAGTTCTGTCCAGACCTCCGGCCCCGGAAAGCTCAGGCCGCCTGACGCACCGGTCGCGGCGGTCGACTCCGCCGCCGGACCGCCCGGTTCAGGTTCGGACCTGACTCTCCCGGTCGGACGAGTGGTCATCCGGAGCCTGGTAGCCCCGGGCCTGCAGGTGGAACAGCCCCGAGTAGCGCCCGCCGGCCGCCATCAGCGACTCGTGGGATCCCTGCTCCACGATCCGGCCGCCGTCCAGCACCACGATGAGGTCCGCGTCCCGGACCGTGGAGAGCCGGTGCGAGATCAGCAGGCTGGTACGGCCCTGCCGGAGCGCGCGCAGCCGCAGGTGCACCTGGTGTTCGGCCTCGGCGTCCAGCCCGGCGGTCGGCTCGTCCAGGATCAGCAGGTCCCGCTCGTCGCGCAGCACCGCACGGGCGACCGCGACCCGCTGCCACTGCCCGCCGGAAAGCGACACGCCCATCCGGGGGTCCTCCTCCGCCGCGTCGTCCAGGAAGATCCGGGACAGCAGCGTGTCGTATCCGGCGGGCAGTGCGGCGAGCGCGTCGTGGCAGCCGGCCGACCTCGCCGCCGCCGTGATGCCCGCCCGGTCGGCGAGCCGTTCCAGGTCTCCGACGCCAATGTTCTCCGCCGCGGACAGGTCGTACCCCATGAAGTCCTGGAACACCACGCTGAGCCGTTTCCGCAGCTCGACCACGTCGAGGTCGCGCAGATCCGTGCCGTCCCACCGGACGTCGCCCCGGACCGGGTCGTAGAACCGGCACAACAGCTTGACCAGGGTGCTCTTGCCTGCTCCGTTGAGTCCGACCAGTGCCACCGTCGACCCGGCCGGAATGATGAGGTCGACACCGCGCAGGATCCAGGGCTGGCCGTCGGCGTACCGGAACCACACGTCGCGCAACTCGATCGCCTGCCGCAGCGGCCCCGGATCCACCGCCCCCGCCGGTTCCGGCAGGTCCGGCGGCGCACCCACGACGGCCCGGTAGTGGTCGAAGAGCAGCAGTGCGTGGTGCATGGCCGCACCCTGCGCCACCATGCCGCCGAGCGCGGTCTGCACCCCGGCCACCGCGGCCACGAAGAGCGTGACGTCGCCGACGGTGAGCCTCCCGTCGGCGGCGAGGGTGATCGCCCAGGCCAGCCCACCGGCGGCCACCGCGGCGGCGAGCAGCGCCAGCGTCGCCTGCCCGAGCATCTCCCGCCGGTCCATCGTGTTCCGCTCACGGTTGACGTGCCGCAGCTCCCGCAGCAGTCGGTTGGTGAAGAAATCGCCGAGGCCGAAGAGGCGAATCTCCTTGGCCGCTTCGAGGCTGGTCAGCAGGCGGGCGTAGAACACCTCCCGGCGCTCGGCATGCCCCAGTCGCCAGGCGAGCGCGGCGCGTTGCCGGCTCAGCCGGATCTCCACCCAGGTGGTCGGTGCCGCCGCCACCGCGACCACCAGCACCATCGCCGGTGCGACGGCCAACAGGGAGCCGAGGAACCCGAACAGCGTCAACACACCCTGCGCGACGCCGAGCCCGCCGCTGACACAGTGCGCCGGCCCCAGCCGTCCGGCGCTCTCGGCGAGCTGCAGTCGGTCCCGGAAGCGGGGGTTCTCCAGTCGGGCCAGCCCGGCGAAGGAGTTCACCGCCGTGTAGAGACGGCCGGTGACGAGCAGCCGGAGCGCCCGGCCGCTCACCCCGTCGACGTACCCGGTCAGGTGTGGTTGGGCCGCGACGATCGCACCCACCGCGCCGAGTGCGGCGGCCAGCATCAGCAGCTCACCGAGGTGCCGCCCGGCCTCGCCGGCGGCGAGCCGGTCCACCACGAGTTTGGTCAGCCAGGCCAGCGCCACCGGGCCAACGCCGGCCAGCAGGGCGAGCAGCAGCTTCGCCGTGGTCGCCAGCGGCGCCGCCCGCCAGGCCAGCAGCAGGGCGTCGCGCAGGTACCGCCCGGCGGTGCCCGCGCCGATACGCGCCGACGACGGCGCCGCCTGCCACGCGTCCGGGTCGGCGGTACGGGTCATACCGCCGAAGGCTCGGGCAGCCGGTCGACCACGCTGCCGCTGGATCTGATTCGGCCGTCACCGTCCAGCACGCAGACCGCTGGATAACCCTGCACCGCGAACGCCCGGTGCAGCGGCCCGTCCTCGACCTCGATCACCACCCGGGCGACCGGTTCGAGCAGGGTCACCAGGTCGCGCACGGTCTCGGGCGTACCGACGGCGACCGCGAGCGCCCGTCCCGGGCCGGCCGCGGCCGCCCGCTCCACAAACCGGGGCGCCTGCTCCCGGCACGGGGCGCAGGTCGGCGAGAAGAAGCCGACCAGGGCTGTCCCGGCGAGGGCGTCCCGGTCCAGCGACTCGTCCGACGTGCTCAGTACCGGCTCGAACGGGGCAGGCTGTGCACCCGGCGCCAGCATGATGTCGGAGTTGGCGGGCCCGGAGGCCAGTGCGTCGAGCCGGGTGGTGTGTTCGCGCAGTCGCCGGATGACCCCGTACGTGAAAACCAGGTTGGCGACCGCGACTATTCCCAACAGGACGTTTGTCACGACGAGATACGGCACGACGAATCTCCCTCAGCGTCGGTCAGGCGGGTGTGTCGGTCAGGCCCACAGCTCGACCAGGTCGTCGAAGTGGATGACAAAACTCGCCAGGAGAACGGCGGCCCCCACGGACAGGAGCACGCCGGGGGCGTCGATCGACGGCGCCGCCCCGGTCGACACCGCCGCGACCAGGCCGAGCCCACCGATCAGGACCAGCAACAGATTGCGTACGACGTGCCGCCGCCCGATGCGCGCCCGGCCCGCTCCGAAGCACCGGCAGCTCACGACCAGCCGACGCCGGACGACCAGCACCACCCCGGCGGTCAGTACGCCGAGCAGGCCGCCGGCCAGTCCGAAGCCCCAGACCGGCGCCACCAGCAGCAGTGGTGGTACCAGCACCTCGGCGGCGGTGAGCAGGACCGCCGCCGGCACGGTACGGCTGACCAGCGGGGCGAGCGACCGGGCGAACTCGTCGAAGGCGGTACGTGACCGCAGTTTGGTCACCGCCGACCAGGCGAACACCACGGCCAGCAGCATGCCGCAGCCGATCGCCAGGTATGCCATCCTGCCGGCCCTCCTCGGTCCGTGACGCCAGGATCGGCGACGCCGACCGGAGGGGCCGGCGTCGCCGATGCTGTGGCTGACTCAGCAGCCGGTCGGCCCGGTGCGGGCCTGGCAGCTGCAGCTGTAGGAGGTGCCGGAGGCGCAGCACCGCTGGTAGTAGAGGTAGCTGGACCGGCAGTAGCAGTATTCTCCCCACCAGCAGGGTTGGGCCTGCGCCTCCACCCGGGGCACGGCCATGGTCACCATCCTGTCGGCGACCCGGCGGACAAGTTTCTTCATCCTCGACCTCCTTCGATGTTGATCCGTCCTCGCGCCCGACACGTCCGTGCCGAGCCTGGTCCTCACCCGGGGCGACCCGCCCGCGAACGGAGGGGTTGCCGGCCAGCGAGCCGGGGCTGTGCGCTGGCACTCATGACCCGTGCGGCACAACGTATCAGCGTCGATCACTTCGTCGGGGTCCCAGTTGACGAATCGCCGATAGCCCCCGGTGGCCCTCTTTTCAGGGCAAGATCCGATACTCCGGGCTGTCAGCCGCGACGCGCGGCACGTCGCTCAGATGCGGCGGAGCACGGCACCGAGGAGCCGGTCGGCGGTCACGTAGCCGTAGTGGCGCGAGTCGTAGCTGAACCCTCGGTTGTCGCCGATCGCCACCAGGCGGCCCGGCGGCACCACCTCGTCGTCGAGCACGGCCAGCGCCGGTCCCGCGTCGCGCGGCACCGGGTCACCCGGCAGCGCGATCGCCCGTTTGATCAGCCACCCTTCGGCCGTGTCCACCCTCCGCAGGTCCGGCACCTGCGGTGGTGGCACCGGCGACGTGTCCGGGTGCGGTGGGTCCGGCCAGCCCGGCCGGCTCGGCGGGGTCGGTTCCGACAGGTCCGGTCGGGTCGGCGGACGGGACGGTGCCGGTATCTCGGCGAAGACCACCAGGTCTCCGGTACGTAGCGCGGCCAACCGGCGACGGCGGACCAGCACCCGGTCACCCTCGTGCAACGACGGCTCCATGCTCGGGCCGCGTACCGTCACCACCACGAACCGGCGGCGCAGTACGGCGATGCCGACCGCCACCGCCACCGCGCACCCTGCCGCGACGGCGAGTACGCCGAACCACGCTCCGTCCACCATCGGGCATCACTGTAGTGGCCGGTCGGGTGTGCCGGCTCGCGGTGATCCGACGCCGTCGATCCGGTGGCCGGGTGATCCGACGCCGTCGATCCGGTGGCCGGACGGCGGACCCGACGACGGCCGAATCAGTCGCGGTTCTCGTACACCCAGTCCCGGCCCGCGACGAAGGCCCTGACCGGGTTGCCGCAGTACTGCCACGGCCACTCGGTGACCTGGTCGCCGAGCAGGTCGAAGACCTGCCCGGCGGCGTTGAACGCGCCGGCCTTCTCCAAGCCCATCGCGAACGTGTTCGCCCGGGGAAGCCAACCGAAGCCGGGCGTGAAGGCGGGGTGGAGGATGGACTTCTCCGCCGCGGCGACGATCTCCGCGCGGACCTCCGGGGAGCTGATGTACTCGTCGTCCTCCCCGCGCGGCAGCGACAGCCACTTCTCGATGTGCGCGACGACGACCAGTTCCGGCAGGAGGTTGCCGTCCGGTGCGGCGGCGGTGGCCTCCCGGGCGAATTCGAACATCTGCTCGTCGCTGCCGAACCACTTCGCGCAGAGGTACTGCAGCCGCTGCTCGTGCGCGAGGAGGTGGGTCGGGTGCCGCTTCACCACCTCGTCGAACCGGCCAGCGGCCTCGACGGCGTCGACCTGGCGCCCCCGCGACGACATCACCAACCAGGCCCGCGCGGTGACGTCGTCGGGATCCCGGTCCACGACCTCGTCCAACAGGTTCTCGGCGAACCTCAACCGGCGGAAGAACTCCCGGAACTGGTCCTTACCGGTGTGCTCGGCACGCTGCGCCCCTCTGGCCTGCCAGGCCCAGAACACCGCGTGACAGCCGCGCACCAGGACCGGAAGGGTCGAATCCGGCTCGGCGTCGACCCACTCGCCGATCCAGTCCTGCACGCCGTCGACGTCGCCGACGCTCGCGACCAGGTGGGCCCGGGTGTCCGGATCAGTGGCGGCGGTCAGGACGTCCCGGGCCGTACGCCAGTCCCGGCCGTTCATCGCGTCGATGAGGGTCCGCGCCCGCGGGTCGCCCTGCGCCGGGTCGACGACCAGGCCGGGTTCGGAACCGGCGACGGCGCCGGACTGCTGCCGGCGCCTTCTGAACGGCCACATGTGATCTCCCCTCCCGGTCCTGGCGGGTGATCCTAGAGGGATGGTCCGACGGCCGTCAGGGCAACCGTCCGACGGTCACCGGACGTGTACCCTACCCAGCATTCCGTCACGCCAACGCTGGTAGGGATCATGAGCGGCGGTCACCGGCCCACCTTCAAGACGTCGATTTTCCTGAGCTATCCCAAGCCGTGCATGAACCAGCAGCAGAGGTTCATCGACCGGCTCTGCGACCATCTGGACAACCGGGGCTTCGCGCCCCGCACCCTCGGCGTCACCGACTACGACATGGACGCGCCGCTCAAGGCAATCCGGCGGCTGATGCGCGAGTCGAACGGGCTGATCACGGTCGCCTTCCGCCGCACGTACGTCGAACACGCGGTGGCCAACCACCGGACCGACCTGACCGGCCGGACGAGCTACGACCTGCGGGACGTGTGGTTCACCAGTCCCTGGTCGCACATCGAGCCCGCCATGGCGTACCAACTGGGTCTGCCGATCCTGATCCTCAAGGAGAGCAAGGTCGTCGCGGACGGCCTCCTCGAACGCGGGGTCGTCGGGACGTACCTGCCGGAGTTCAACGTGGAGGACCCCGCCGAGGAGTATCTGGAGTCGCCGGAGTGGCGACAGCTGATCGGGCAGTGGGAGGGCCAGGTCCGTCAGGTGGTCGACCGTAAGGGCAACCCGCCGCAGCTCTACTGAACGACGGGTCGACCCGTCAGGCGACGCCGGTGACGATGGACCGCCTGGACCGGTACTCGGCGAGCCGGCTGTCGTCGACGTGCCGTTCGGGCGGCTGCCCGAGGATCTCGACCTTGTGCAGCAGGTCCCCCTGGGACACCACGCCGAGCACCCGGCCGACATCGTCCACCACCGGTACGGCGGCGATCTCCCGGCCGGCGAGCACATCGACGATCTCCCGGTACGGGGTGTTCTCCCGGACCGTCGCGACGTCGGTGCTCATCACGTCACCCACCTGCCACGTTCTCATCACGACCTCCTTCACGGTCTCGGACTCACCGTAGGAGCCGGACGGCGCGGCTGGTCAGAGCCGGACGACCGCTGTCCCAGGGGGTCGAAGGTCCCGACAGACCCGGACCGTCGACCTGTCGAGCCACGGACCGACGCCTCTGCCGCCGAACCGGCCCGGGACGTGGAATTGATGTGGGCCCGGACGAGGACCTGCGAATCGACACGAAGGGACGTGGCAGCCATGATCGCGACGGCAGACCGGGACACCGCACGGACCACCGCTCCGGCGGTCACCCACCAACCCGCCGAGGCGGCCGCGCCGAAGGCGGCCCGGTACGTCTGGGCCGGTGTAAGGCTGGCGCTGGGGTGGACCTTCCTGTGGGCCTTCGTCGACAAGGTCTTCGGGCTCGGCTTCGCCACCCCGGAGGGCAAGGGCTGGCTCGACGGCGGCAGCCCGACCAGGGGCTTCCTCACCGGAGCCGAGGGTCCGTTCGCCGGCTTCTACCACAACCTCGCCGGCACGGCCTTCGCCAACTGGGCGTTCATGCTCGGCCTGCTCGGCATCGGCGTGGCACTGACCCTCGGCATCGGCATGCGGATCGCCGCGGCCGCCGGAGCCCTGCTGTACGTGATGATGTGGTCGGTCGCGCTTCCCCCACAGACCAACCCGTTCCTGGACGAGCACCTCATCTTCGCCGCGGTCCTCGCCGGACTGGCGCTGGTCGGGGCCGGCGGGACGCTGGGGTTCGGCGCGTACTGGGCGAGGCTGCCGATCGTGCGGCGACTGCCCTGGCTGAGGTAGCAGCCGACGGCGGGGACCTGGGCGCCGCCGGTGCGGTGCCCGGGTACCCGCCGCTGCGCCTCGCCGGTACCACCGGCCGAGGCGGACGAGCCCGGCCGAGGCGGACGGGACCGCCCGGACCCAGCCGGTCAGGACGTGCGGCCCGGTGCGTGCCGGGAGACCGACGACAGCCCCGGGGTGGCCACCAGCTGGAAGAGCCGATTCGGAGGAACGCCGTGAGCAGCAGTCCCGCGTACACCCATGCTGACCTGTGCGGGGCCGCGTCTGCGGCGATCCGGGCGCCGTCCCTGCACAACAGCCAGCCGTGGCGCTTCCGACTGCGCGACGGGGGCATCGAGGTACTCGTCGACCCTCGGCGGCGGCTGCCCGTCGGTGACCCCGCCGGCTGGGCGGCCCGGATCGGCTGCGGGGCGGCGGTCTTCAACCTCCGGCTCGCGCTGGCCGTCGCCGGCACGCCCGCCGAGGTACGGCTACAGCCCGGTCCGGCGGAGGAGATGGTGGTGGCCCGCCTCACGCCAGGGCGGCCCCGGCCCGCCACCCCTGCCGAACAGGCGCTCCACGCGGCCATCCCGCGCCGGCACAGCAACCGCGCGCCGTTCTGGCCGAATCCCGTCCCCGCCGACGTACGGTGGCGGCTGCGCGAAGCGGCCCGGGTCGAGGACGCCTGGCTGGAACTGGTCATCGGCCCCGCCGCGGTCAGCGCCGTCGCCGAGATCGCGAACGGCGCCAACCGTGTCCTCGACCGCGACCCCGCCTACTGGATCCGGCACCGCGAGGCGTCCGACGGCGTAGCGGTCACCGCCGGCGGCCCTGTCGGCGAGCCGCAGGACCTGCTACCGCAGCGACCTTTCGGTGTGCGTACCCGTGCGCCGGGCCGCGACTTCGAACCCGAACCACTCGTCGCCGTCCTCGGTACGCCGGGCGACACCGTCGCCGACCAGCTCACCGCCGGACAGGCGATGCAACGGGTGCTGCTCACCGCCACCGACGAGCGCCTCGCCGCATCGCTACTCTCCCAACCCATCGAGGTACCCGCCGCGCGAACAGCTCCGGCTGGCCCTTGGCCGCTACGGCGCCCCACAGATCGTGCTGCGCATCGGGTACGGCCAGCCCGGCTGGCCCACCCCCCCGCCGCGACATCACCGACGTCATCGACACCGGACCCGGAAGGCCGTGACCGGACCACGACCCGCGGCCCGCTCCCCCGACCACGCCGTCCTCCGCGCCGTGCCGGCCTCGCGGCGTCCCCGCCTCACCGGGACGCATCCTGGGCGCCGGGCCGGGACGGCCACCAGAACCGTTCTCCGAGCAGCAGCGCGACTGCCGGCACGACGAGGGTACGGACCAGCAGCGTGTCGAGCAGTACCCCGATGCCGACGATCACGCCGAGCTGGGTGAGCACGATGACAGGCAGTACGCCGAGTACGGTGAAGACCGCCGCCAGCAGGACACCCGCCGACGTGATGACCCCGCCGGTGGCCGACAACGCGCGCAGCGTTCCCGACCGGGTGTCGCCCCGGGCCGTGGTCTCCTCCCGTGCCCGGCTGACCAGGAAGATGTTGTAGTCCACGCCGAGTGCGACCAGGAACAGGAATGCCAGCAGTGGCACGTTCGAGGCGAGAGCGGGGATGTCGAGCGCGGCAAGGGCCAGGTTGGCCGCGCCGAGGCTGGCGGCGAAACTCACCACCACGGTCAGCAACAGCAGCAGCGGCCCGACAACGGAGCGCAGCAGGGCGATCAGGACGAGCAGCACCACAGCCAGCACCAGAGGCGCGACCACGAGGTTGTCGCGGGCGTTGGCCTCGCGCTGGTCGAGGTCCGCTGCTGGTGCTCCGCCCACCAGCGCGTCCGCTCCCGCCACCTCGGCCAGGCGGTCGCGCAGCGCCGTGACGGTGCGATCGGCTGCTGGCGTACCGGATTCGGCGGACAGCTGCACGGGGAGCAGGGTGAGCTGGCCGTCGGTGGAGGGCTCGGGCCGGCCGACGGTCGCCACGCCCGGGTTCTGACCGACCACGGCGGCGGCCTGTTCGGCGGTGGCTGTGCTGGTAACGATCATCGCGGGCTGGGCCGCGCCGGCGGGGAAGTGCCGGGCCAGGGTCTGCTGGGCCTCGACCGACTCGACCCTGGTCCGGAACTGCTCGGTCTGCGAGAGCCCGATCGTGGTGGTGAGCAGTCCGGTGCTCAGTGCCGCGAGGATGAGGCCGGCGGCGACGAGCACGGCGACGGGACGCCGGCCGACCAGTTGGGCGATGCGGGCCCACAACCCGGATTCGCTGGCATCGGCGCTGCCGACGCTGGGCACCACCGGCCAGAAGGCGCCGCGGGGCAGGAAGGCCAGGGCGGCGGGCAGCACCACGAGCCCGAACAGCAGGGCCACGCCGACCCCGGCCGCGGCGGCGATGCCCAGGGTGCGGTTGCTGGTGAGCACCGCGAAGACGAGGGTGAGCAGGGCGAGGATGACGGTGCCGGCACTGCCTGTGATGGCCGGCCCGGCGGCGCGTACGGCGGTGGCCAGCGCCGCCCGGCGGTCCGGCGTACCCCGCAACTCCTCGCGGTAGCGGGAGATGAGCAGCAGCGCGTAGTCGGTGCCGGCGCCGAAGACGAGGACCGAGACGATGCCGGCGATCGAGGCGTCGGTGGGTTCGCCGATCAGGTGCCCCAGCCACGGCAGCAGTTTGGCGACGAGTTGGTCGCCGAGGCCGATGACGGCCAGCGGGACGATCCACAGGATGGGGCTGCGGTACGTCACCAGCAGCAGCAGCGCGACGATCGTCGCGGTGGCGGCCAGCAGGGTGACGTCCGCTCCCTCGAACGCGGCCGAGATGTCGCGACCGAAGGCCGCACCGCCGGTGACCTGGGCTACGAGGCCGTCGGGAAGCGCGGCGGCGTCCGCGCGCAGTACCGCGCGCACCTGGTCGACCGTGCTGTTGCGGGTGTTGTCGTCGAGGTCCGGGGTCAGCGGGAGGATCAGCAGTGCGGCCTGCCCGTCGTCGGCGTAGCGGATCGGTGGCGGGGTGACGACGTTGTCCTGGCCGGCGAGGGTTCCGCGCGCCGCGTCGAGGGCCTGGCGGTCGGCGGGGGTCAGTGCCGCGTCGGTCCGCTCGAACACGACGATGGCCGATTCGGCGCGGCCGCTGGGGAAGCGGTCCATCAGCTCCGTGACGCGGGTTGACTGCTTACCCTCGGGCAGCCCGTCGGCGGGACCAGCCGGGGGCTGGGCCGGGCTGGTGAGGAAGGCCAGTGTGGAGAGGGCCAGGGTGACCAGCAGGACGATTCCCGCACCGGGTCGGCTGGTGATCCAGCTGGCGAGACGCGTACCCATGGTCTGTGGGCTCCTCTTCGTTGACGGCGGGCTGCCCACCGCACATTTCGATTGTCGAATTATTCGATAAGCGAAATGGTATGGTCGCCCCCATGACAGGGCAACCGGAGCCCTCGGATCGGGCGGCGGCGCTGGACGAGGTCACCAGCGCACTGCGGGCCAGCACCGTGGAGAGCGACGTCCTCGTGGACGTCTTCGCCCGCGCGCACGGACTGGGCCGCAGCGACCTCAACGCCGTGATGTGGATCGCCACCGGCGCCCAGGCCGGGCGGCCGCTCACCGCGGGCGAACTCGCGGCCCGGCTCGGCCTCGGCGCCCCGGCCACCTCGTCCCTGATCGACCGGCTGGAAGCCGCCGGGCACGTGGAACGGGTCCGGAACTCGGCCGACCGCCGACGCGTCACGCTCGCCATGCGCGAGCCCGCGTTGCGGATGGCCCGTGACTTCTTCCGCCCCCTGGCGAGCCGGATGGAGCAGGCCGTCCATGACCTTCCGGTCAGCGACCTGCTGATCGCGGCCGAGGTGATCCGGCGCATGACCGACGCCATCGTCGACGCCCGCGAGGCGGCCCAACGTTCCCGCGCCACGGACTCGTGACACCGGCTCGTCGACAGGGTCCGTCGGTCAGCGCCGGTCCGACTCGACGTACCGGGTCACGCCGTCGGCCCGGGCCCGCAGCACCTCGGTCAGCAGTGCCCGCCGCGGCTCCGACAGCAGCGACCGGGCCCGCTCCGGCGGGAAGAAGCCGTGACCGGCGAGTTCGTCAGGATCACACACGATCGCCGCCTGCTGGTCCGGCGCCAGCACGCCGCCGTCGAAGACGAAGAAGAGCGTGCCGTCCGGGCCCTCCGCCGTCCAGGCGACCAGGAGCGGCGACCCAATCCGCACGTCGAGCCCGAGTTCCTCACGTACCTCCCGGCGGCAGGCCGCCCGGGGACTCTCACCGGCGTCGACGCCACCGCCCGGCAGGTTCCAGAACTCCTTGTAGGTCGGGTCCACCAGCAGGATCCGACCGTCGTGGTCGAAGATCGCCGCACCGGACGAGGCCCGTGGCCGAGCGGGTGTGCTGTGCGTGGTCACGTTCCCCTCACCCACACCCCCGGCGTCGTGGACGGTACGGCCGGCTGCCGCCATGCTACGGCGACCGGCGCCCGCCAGCACCGTCGATTGAGGTCAACGGCCGGGTGCCGGACGGCGTCAGCCGGGGGCGTGCCGGGTGTCGTCGAGGCGGCGCGCCGATCGGGGCGCCGGACCGGACGGCCGGCCGACCCGGGCGACGTGGAGCAGCCTGTCCGGCGCCACGCCCAGCAGCGAGCCCAGCGCGGCACGGGTGGCGGGCGCGTCGATGAGCTGGCTCAGCGGATGCGCCGCCAGCCCGGCCGCGTGCAGGGTCAGCCAGGTACGCATCAACACCCGGCCGAACCCGACCCGGGCCACGTCGTCCATCCCGGACGGGCCGACCAGGACAAGAACGGTGCCGCCGAGGGCGAGCGGGTCGCCGGCGGCGGTGGCGAGCAGCCGGGGCAGCCCCACCCGCCGCAACACCGGGTACGCCGCCAGCGCCGCCCGCAGTCCGGTCGCCTCGGCCCGGGACAGCCCCAGGCAGCGATCGGTGAGCCCGTCGGCGTGGTAGTCCGGGTGCCCCGGGGTGAGCCGCAGCCACGACCGCAGCTCGGCGACGACCGCCGGGTCGGCGTACAGGTGCCGGTCCGCGGCCCGGATCAGCCGTCCCCACCGACCGGCCTCCGGTACGACCCGGGCCGTGCCGCCCGCCCGCCGCGCGACCGTGTCGACGGCCGCGACCAGCTCGGCGTCCGGCCCGGCCGAGAACCGGCCCCGGTGGGTACGGCGACCGCGCACCTGCGCCGCGTCGAACGGGGTGTCGTAGCGGTGCCGGGACGGCCGCAGCCAGCCCACCCGCCGGTCCTCGGCGTCGTGGTCCGCGACGTACTCCAGCCGCAGGCCGGCGTCGGCCGCGACGACCAGACAGGTCTCGACAAACGCGCCCAGGGACAGCCACAGGTCCCGACCGGACGGGTCCGCCGCCGGCAGGGTGTCCGCCGGTTCCCAGCCCACCCGGATCGCCCCGGCCCGGTGGTCGAGCCGCCACGGTTGGGTGTTGTGCGCGCTCGGCGCCCGCCAGCAGAGCGGCTCCAGCGCCCGGAACGCCGCCACGTCCACGTCCATCTACAGCGCCTTCTCGTAGAAGGTGTACCCGTGCGACGGCCGGCCGCCCAGGGCCCGGAACTGCGCGGCCGAGGCCGGGTTGTCCCGTCCGACGTACGTGCTGCGCAGCGTGGTGTAGCCGCCGGCGTGCAGGTTACGGCGCAGTTCGGCGGAGAGCAGCCGCTGGTAGCCGCACCCCTGGTGCTCCGGCCGTACCCCCTTGACGATCAGTACCGCCTCCCGCCGGTACCGCCGCCGGGTCGCCAGCAGCCGGAGCTGGTTGACCAGGTGGAGGTCGCCCCGGACCCGGACCACGAACTCGCTGATGTCGGGTACGCACAACACGAACGCCACCGGCCGTCCGCCCCGGGTCAGGTAGAGCAGCAACGACTCGTCGAGCAGGTACGCCAGCCCGTCGGTCTGCCGGCGCAGCTGCTCGGCCGAGATCTCGGTGTAGTAGCCGAGCTGGGCGAACGACGCGTTCAGCAGGTCCCGCAGCAGGTCGAGCTGATCGTCCAGCCGTCGGACGTCGCCCCGGTGCACCCGCAGCTCCGGGTCGTCGGCGACCGGATCGGATCCGACCGGTGCGGGCGTCACCGGACAGATCCAGGTGTCCGACTCGAACCTGCGGTGGAAGCCGTACGACTCGTAGGCGGCCACGTACCTCGGCGGGTTGTAGGCGCTGTCGATGAATCCCCGGTCGGCGTATCCGGAGGTGATGACCCCGCCGGACTGGTTGGGCAACAGGGCGACCGGACCGAACAGCAGGTCCCGGTCACCCGCCGCCCGGCCGGCCGCGCTGACCGCCTCGAACAGGGGTTCCGCCGCCGTTTCGGTGAACTCGGTCAGCCCGAACAGCTGGCACCGCCGGCCGAGCCTGGCGTCGAAGGCGGGATCGGTGTGCAGCGTGGTCCGTGCCACCACGAGCCCGGTGTCGTCCCGGAGCACGTACATCGGTACGCCGTCGCGCCACCAGCGCCGGACCTGCTGGCGCAGCGGCGGTACGAAGCGCGGCTCGTCCGCGTACAGCCGGTCGGTGAGCGCGAGGAAGTCCCGCAGGCCGCGCCGGTCGACGACCCGTTCCAGCCGGGTCGTCACGCCGGCGGTCACCGCCGCACCGCCGGCCCGGTCGACTCCGTGCCCAGCGGGGTGAAGGTCGGGATGTGCGCCATCCCGGTCGACTCGGCCCGCCACAGCCCGTTGGAGTAGCCGTCGGGGTCGGCGGTGTAGAGCCGGATGTAGCCGGCCGTCGCGTTCCGGGTGCCGTCGGTGACCCACATCATCAGCCGGCGGTGGTGCCGGGACCGGGCGAACCGCAGCATCGCGTCCCGGTCGGCGAAGAACGCGATCGTGCCGAGGGTGAACGGGAACTCCCAGTAGACGGTGTGCCAGCGGTATCCGGACATCCGCTTCAGGTCGCGGACCATCCGGAGCCAGACCGGCCAGAGCCGGAGAATCGCCAACGGGCTGCGGTACCGGGTCGCGCCGATGAACATCGCGCCGGCCCGGGCCTGCGCCGGGGCGCGGGAGAAATCACGGGTACGCATGCCTCAACCCATCAGGTAGACGTTTTTGATCTTCTGCTGTCCGGCGAACGGGCCGGTCCCCGGCTCGTGCAGTTCGACCCGCAGCTCACCCGCGCCCGGGTCCTCGGTCAACGACTGCGCGAAGTCGCGGGAGACCGCCGCGAGGTGCCGCCGCACCCCGGTCCGACAGGCCGTGGCGAGGGCGTCCCGGGCCGGTCCGGCCAGCGGGCGGCGCAGTTCGAGGTGGATCACCGGCCGGGTCTCCAGCGCCGCGTCCTCGACCAGCGCGAGACAGAACCGGCTGATCTCGGCCGCGTGCGGGTTCCCCGCGTACAGGCCGTACTCGACGTCCTGGGGATAGAGGTTGGCGCCGAGGTAGGAGACCGTCGAGTCGCGGCGGCCGTAGAGCAGCAGCACGGGCAGGCTCATCCGCTCGCTGGCCAGCGCCGCCCGGCACCCGGCCCAGCGCTCCGGATCGCCGCGGACCAGGTCCACGATCCTCCGGTACGGCAGCAGCACCGCCTCGTCGCCGACGTTGTACCGCAGCCGGGGCTGGAGCACGTCCAGGCTGGTCACCGTACAGAGCAGTTCGCGCCGTTCGTTGGTCTCCAGGTAGGTGGCCAACGGGTTGTACTGGAACACCATCGGCAGCCGCTGCTCGTCGGCGCCGAGCAGGGTCGCCCGGAGTTCCGGGTCGGTCCGGAGCCGACGTCGCAGCCACACCGTGAAGGCGGTCTCCGCGCCGATCCCGATGGTCAGGTCGGAGGCGCCGTACGCCGACCGTACCCGGACGAACCGCTCCTCCAGGTAACCGCGCAGCGCCTCGGTCATCCCCTCTCCGCCGCAGCTGGCCGAGATGCGGTAGTCCGACCAGGGGAAGCCGTCGGCGTCGAGCCGGTCCCGCAGGTGCTTCAGGAACGGCGGGTACGCGGTCACCAGGTAGTCGTGGTCCGGGCCGAACTCGCGGAGCGTGTCGATGATCTTGCCGAGGTCGGGTCCGGTGTTCTTCACCACCGCGATCCGGGCCATCGCGGCACCGGTGGTCGTCCCGGTCGCCCAGGCACCCATCGAGTACGCGTTGATCACAAACGGCCGGCGCATCGGAAAAACCAGGCTGGTGTAGCCGGCGATGTCCTGGTGCACCGCGCGCAGCTCCCGCTCGCCGCGCGGCCAGTTGAACGGACGACCCGACGAGCCGGCCGACTCGTCGACCACCACGCCCCGGCCCGGAAGCCGGCCGCCCCAGCAACGCCGGGCGGCGTCGTGGATTACGACGTAGTTCTCCTTGTCCGTCTCCGGAAAGTCGGCGAGTCGACGGCGTCGCCCGCCGGGCCGGGCACCCAGGAAGGCGCGGTACGCCGGAACGTCCAGCGCGGCCAACTCACAGACCGCACGCGCGGCCGCCGCCGCGAGCCGGTCGAGCACCGGGTGGTGCCACCCGGCCAGCCACCGCCAGCCGGCCGGGTGGCGTCGGGCGAGGCCGAACACGGCCCCCCGTAGCCGGCCGGCGAGTGACAGACGGGCCCGACGCCACCGTTCGCCGACGGTCAGGCCCGGTGACGCTACGGTCGAAGGACCGCAGTGGTGCAGCGTCTCGGTCATCCCAGCAGTCTGGGCGGCGCCGGCCGGGCCGACCTGAGCCGTCGCACCGGTCAGGTACTGAGTATCCGGGCCCAGCCGGGCCGGTCAGCCCTGCGGGGGGTAGGGGTCGTCCCGGTAGGTGTACTCGGTCTCGATCTGACCGTCGGCCTTGTGCACGACCAACTGACTGGGCAGGGCCCCCTTCGCGGCCTTGCGCCCCTGCTCGATCGCCTGGTCCTTGGTGTCGTAGGTGCCGGTGACAGTGGACCCCTTCTCCACCGCCCATCGACCATCGGCCGGTACCACGTGATACTCGCTGCGGGTCGACACCAACATCGCCTCCTTCAGGTGTGGGACATCCGGTCTCCTCTCCGCTACCCGGACATCCGTCATCTTCAAACGCTTGACGTCACGAGCCGACGGCGGCCGCCTTCCGCCGTAGGCTGCTTCTCGCAGGTGACGGACAGGAGGCTGAGGTGGCCGGGACGACGCTGACCGGGACGACGCTGACCGAGGTGATGGCCGAACTGGCCGAACTGGAGGACCCGAGGACACGCGAGGTGAACGCGAGGCACGGTGACGATCACGGTGTGAACCTCGGCAAGCTGCGCGCGCTCGCGAAGCGGCTCAGGACCCAGCAGGACCTCGCCCGCCAGCTCTGGCAGACCGGCGACACCGCGGCGAGACTGCTGGCGCTCCTGGTATGCCGCCCGAAGGCGTTCGGGCGCGCCGAGTTGGACACCATGCTGCGCGAGGCGCGTACCCCCAAGGTGCACGACTGGCTGGTGAACTACGTGGTGAAGAAGAGTCCGCACGCCGAGGAGCTGCGCCTGGCGTGGTCCGCCGATCCGGATCCGGTGGTCGCCAGTGCCGGCTGGGCGCTGACCACCGAACGCGTGGCGAAGCGGCCGGAGGGCCTCGACCTCGCGCGGCTGCTCGACGTCGTCGAGGCGGAGCTGCGCGGCGCCCCGGATCGGCTGCAGTGGGCGATGAACCACTGCCTGGCCCAGATCGGGATCACCCACGCCGAGCACCGGGCCCGGGCGATCGACATCGGCGAGCGCCTGGAAGTACTCAAGGACTATCCGACCTCACCGGGCTGTACGTCCCCGTACGCGCCCACCTGGATCGCCGAGATGGTGCGTCGGCAGCACGACGGGTAGACCCGGTGGCCGGCAGGCGAATCAGAGATCAGCTTCCCGGCTGCCGGCGGCCCACCTTCGACACCTGCCCGCCCCCGGCCGTAGAGTCGGTCGGGTGAGTGGCGATGTGGTGCCGTCACGGCGGGAGATGCGCATCTCCGACGCCGACCGGGAGAGTGTGTTCGCCCAGTTGAACGCCGCGGTCGGCGAGGGCCGGCTGACGTTGCCGGAGTTCGAGGACCGCGTCGACGGCGTGCTGCGGGCCCGCACCTACGGTGAGATGGAGCCCTTTGTCGCCGATCTGCCGGCCGCCGCGCCGGCGGTCACCCCGGGCGACGTCGTCGAACTGAACAGTCACGCCGGGCAGATCCGGCGCACCGGCCGCTGGGCGGTACCCCGACGACTCGTCGTGCGGAGCATGGCCGGCTCGGTCAAGCTCGACCTCCGACACGCCGTGATCAGCCACCCGGTGGTGGAGATCGAGCTGTCCACCCAGGCCGGCTCGACGGTCATCGTGCTGCCCCGGGAGGCGACGGCCAACATCGACCAGGTCACCACCAGCGCCGGTACGGCCTCGCTCAAGGTCCCGTCGGTACCCTGGCCAGGCTCGACCGCCCCGCACATCGTCATCACCGGCAGTACCGCCGCCGGCACCCTGCTGGTGCGTTACGAACGCCGCTTCTGGCGCTGGCGCTGGTAGTGCCGCGCCCGGGCGGGTGCCGCCCCGCGATCCGCGGGATCGGGAGCCCGGCCGGCCCGACGCCGGACCCTGTCGTCGAGGACGGCCGCGAGGCTCCGGTGTCCCGGGATCGTCCTGCTCGACGAACCCGCACCGAAGACCTCGCGGCCCGGTTGTCACCCCGTCAGCTCAGCCGATCGGCTCCGCCACGACGAGCTGGAACTTCTCGAAGCTCAGCCGCACCGTGTTGTGCCTGGCGTCGACGGTGCCGAGGGCGACGCCGTTGAACGGGTCGGTCAGGCGGTACCTGGACCGGCCCAGACCGCGCAACTCGACCGCCCCGTCCCACTGGTCGGCGTAGAAGGCGTAGTGCAGGGCTCCGTCCTTGGTCACCACGTGCGCCTCGGGCTTGTCGAACCCGATGTCGTACAGCTCGCCCCGGTACTCGCCGGTGGGCAGCAGGTTCTCGTTGTACAACTCCACCCACCTGCGCCAGAGAGCCTCCTTCTCCGGGGTCAGCAGGGTGTCGTTGTCCGGGCCCGCCGGGTAGGTGAACTTGGTCGACAGGACGGCCCCCACGCCGTAGCTGGACGCGAAGTCGTCGCCGTTGTCGCTCAGTTCGACATGGTCGCCGGCGTAACTGGCGCCCTGGCCCATCAGCGCCTTCATCGTCTTGCCCTTGGTCCGGACCTGGTACGACGAGGTCGGGTCCGAGCCCGGGTACTGGTCGATGTAGGGCAGGTTGTGGAAGGCGAAGGCGGTGCCGCAGGGGCACAGCTCGATCACCGCGTTGGGGTTCGTCTCGTGCGCGGCCTCGTACACCGCCTTCCAGAACCGTGCCAGGCCCTCGGTCGACTCCTCGGGCCGGGCGTGCCCGTGCGCCGGGTTGTAGCAGGGTGTGACGCCGTTGAGGTGCTGGCCGTCGATCTTGAGCCCTTCATAGCCCCAGTCGCCGATGAACCTCTTCACCTGCCGGACGAAGTAGTCCACGGTCGGCTGGTACGCCGGGCACAGGGTGTAGGCGTCCCACCAGGTCACTTCCTGCTTGTTGCCGTCGCGGTCCAGCAGGAGCATGTCGGGGCGGGCCTTGAACAGGTTGCTCCCGGGGTCCGCCGCCAGCGGGGCCCACCACAGCCGCGCCCGCATGCCGGCGTCCCGGATCCGCTTGGTGAAGGCGCGCATGTCCGCTTCGCCGCCCGGGAACTTCTGCGGGTTGAGGTCCCAGTCGCCCTCGTTGGTCTGCCAGCCGTCGTCGAGCACGGCCCACTTGAGGCCGATCTCCCGCACCTTGGGAAGCGTTCCGACGACCTGCTCGACGGTGAACTCGCGCTCGTATCCCCAGGCGCACCAGATGGCTTCGAAGGCCGGTGCCGGCGTCTTGGGGGCGCGCAGGCCGATGTCGCTCATGTAGTCGCGGTAGCGCTGGAGCGGCACGAAGTGGTCGCCCGGGTGGGCCGTCAGGAACGTGGTGTCGGTGGTGAGCTCCTGACCGGGCTTCAGGGTACGGGCGGCGTCGCCTTCGACGGCGATGCTCGCTCCGTTGGCCGTCCGGCGAACCGGCAGTCGCAGGATCCGCGCCACGGGTTCGACGTGCCCGACCGAGAGACCGCCACCGGAACGCCAGACGGACGCCATCGGCGTACCGCCGCCGTAGTCGGAGGAGTCCATACCCAGCGAGTTCTTCTGGTCGAACCCGTCCGTCACCGGCTGCACCCAGTCGCGCCGGTCCTCATAGGTGGTACCCGAGAAGGTGTAGAAGCCGCCGGCCCGGTCGAGGAGTTCGTGGGCTCCGCTGCGCCACCCGGTGACCTTCAGCGCGGCACCGGACCGGTTGGTGTAGGTCACCTTCATCACGATCATCCCGGTCAGGCGCTGGAACGAGGTCAGTTCGACCGTCTTCCGTACGCCGGTCCCGGAGTCGCCCCGGATGGTGACCTGGACACCCGCGCCGTGCCGGGGATGCCTGGTCTTGCGGGTCTCGTGTCCGCGGTAGGTGAAGTCGTCGATCGTCGTGCCGCCGACCAGCAGTGTTTCGCTGGCGTCGAAGCGCGTGAGGTTGACGTCCTTCAGGGCCACCCGACTGCGCAGCTTGTCGTCGAACTCCACCCTGATGGAGGTGTCACCGACGCCGACGACGTCGGAATCACGGTGCGGTGCGGCGGCTGCGGGTGTGGCGCCCACAGCCGTGGTCACGGCGGGGACCGCGGCCAGGCCGGCGCCTCCCAGTGCCACCGTCAACACGGTCCGCCGCTTCATGTTGGTCATGTCAGACTCCCTTCGGGCTCTTTGCGCAGCTCACGACCGGGCCGCGCCGTTTGCTCGCCGCTGTGGATCATCAAGATCGGGTCACCTCGCACGTGCCGATCCGTGCTGCGGGGTCGAAGACGAGGTCACGGAGATCCGACGGCTGCATGCCCGGGTGGCCGCGAGCTGGTCGACCTGGTTCGACGTCGCATCCATCCAGCAGCGGGACGGCACCGTCCAAGGACTGCGACGCCGCCGCCTCGATCACCACTGGATGCACAGAGCAGACCAAGGGGAAACCAACTGCCGACCCGGCACGCTGGCGGCGACGAGGTCGAGCAGAAGCTCACCCATGGAGCGTTCCCCATTTCGCTGCGGATGGTCTGCTCGACGACGGTAGGTGGTATACTCTTGGCTTGTCAATGGTCGGTTGCCGGCAGTTTTTGGTTTGGTAACCCCGGCCTGGGTCGAGGCGGTGGACCGCCTGCCGACGCCGGGCCGACGGATCGACGGAACTGGTATGGTCGCCTGGTATGACTGTTGCGAGGACGCGGATGCCACGTGGCCTGTTCGCCGACGACGCGCTTCCGCTGTACGAGCGCACGGCCAAGCAGCTACTCGATGACCTGCGCGCCACCGCCGCCCGCACGGGCGACCGGCTCCCCTCCGAGCGCGCGCTGGCGACCCGGTACGCCGTCTCCCGCGTGACGCTGCGCGCCGCCCTCGCCGATCTGGAATCGCGGGGCATCGTGCGCCCGTCGTCGACGCGCGGGTGGTTCGTCGCCGACCTCGACCAGTTCCCTGACCCGGCGACGGCGTCCACCGAGGCGACCCCCCAGGTGCAGGGCCTCGCCGACTTCGCCCGGGTCAACGGCCTGACGCCGAGCAGCCGGGTGCTGTCCGCGACGGTTCGCCCGGCTACGGTGTCCGAGGCCGAGGACCTCCGCATCGCCCCCGGCGCCGACCTCTTCGAGCTCCACCGACTGCGCTTCCTCGACGACCTGCTGGTCGTGCTCGAGCACAACCGGCTCCCGCTGGCGGTCTGTCCGGCCCTGGCCGAGACCGACTTCAACACCGCCTCGCTGTACGCCACCCTGCGCGCGGCGGACCCGCCCCAGACGCCGCGCGTCGCCGACTACGCGTGCGAAGCCCGTCACCCGACGGCACGGGAGATCGAGCTGTTCGAGATCAGCGAGACCATGCCGATGCTCGTCGCGACCACCCTGACCTTCAACCAGGCGGGCCGCCCGATAGAGCTGACCACCCAGGTCTACCGGGGGGACCGCTACCGCTTCCGCGCCTCCATCACCAATCGGGCCTGATCAGCGACCAGCCCGTTGAGGTAGCGCAGCCGCCGCGTCCGGTGGCTCCGGGGCCGTACGGCCTCCGCTCCACCGTGGGCCCCAAAAATTTCCCCGCACCGCGCCCGCCGCCGGACCGGCCCGGCCGCCTGCCGCCACGTGCTCAGCCAACCCCGGCACGACGTGCCCGGGACGACCGGCCGTCGCCGGCTGCCGGACGACCGGCCGTCGCCGGCTGTACGACGTCAGACCGGTGTGGGACGACGCCGTCCCGGTGCCGAGGTGACGATGCCCTGACGGTCCGCCGGTGGCGGTGGACGGTGGGCAGGAGCCCGGCCGACCCGAGGTATACCAATTTACATACCAACTAGACAGTAGCCGGCCAGAGGGAATACCAGTAGGGTCCGTTACCAACCGTGGAACAGCGAGGAGAAGGAACCGCCCCGTGAGTAACCCGCTCGACACCGTCGTCGCCCTGCACAAGCAGGGGGAACCGGTCGGCGTCACGTCGATCTGCTCCGCCCATCCGCTGGTCCTGCAGGCCGCGATGGCCCAGGCCCGGGAAGACGGCGACCTGGTGTTGATCGAGGCGACCTCGAACCAGGTCGACCAGGACGGTGGCTACACCGGCATGCGACCGGCGGACTTCCGCGACCTGGTCCACCGCGCCGCCGACCAGGCGGGACTGCCTCGGGAGCGGGTGGTGCTCGGCGGCGACCACCTGGGCCCCAACCGGTGGCGTTCGTTGCCCGCGGAGCAGGCCATGGCGCGCGTCGACGTGCTCGTCGCGGCGTACGTCGAGGCCGGCTTCACCAAAATCCACCTGGACTGCAGCTACCCCTGCGCGGACGACCGGACCCCGTTGACCGACGAGGTGATGGCCAGCCGCGCCGCCCGCATGCTCGCCGTCGCCGAGAAGACCGCCGCCGCGACCGGGCGGGCCGGGGAACTCCGGTACGTCATCGGCACCGAGGTCCCGGTTCCCGGCGGAGCCGAGGAGACCATCGAGGACCTGCTGCCCACCACCGCCGAGTCGGCCGGCAGCACCCTGGCCCGGCACCGCGCGGCCTTCGCCGAACAGGGCCTCGACCACGTGTGGCCGCAGGTGATGGCCCTGGTCGTCCAGCCGGGCGTCGAGTTCGACCACCTCCGGGTCGTGGACTACGACCGGGAGCGCACCAAGGACCTGCAGCGGGTCCTGGACGACGAGCCGACGATGGTCTTCGAGGCCCACTCCACGGACTACCAGACCGTCCCGCGACTCGTCGCCCTGGTCGAGGACCACTGGGCCGTACTCAAGGTCGGGCCCGGCCTGACCTTCGCGCTGCGGGAGGCCCTGTTCGCGCTGGCCGCGATCGAGGCCGAGCTCGTCGCGGAACAGGACCGCTCGAACCTGCCGGAGGTGGTCGAGCGACGGATGCGCGCCGAGCCCGGGTACTGGGCGAAGTACTACACCGGCGACGCCGCCGAGCAGCGCCTCGCCCGGCGGTACAGCTACAGCGACCGGATGCGCTACTACTGGCCCGACCCGGAGATCCAGGCCGCCGAGCAGCGCCTGCTGGGCAACCTGACCGACCGGGGCATCCCGCTGCCGCTGCTCAGCCAGTACCTGCCCGACCAGTACCAGCGGGTCCGCGACGGCACCCTCGGCAACCAGCCCGTCGAACTCGTCCTCGACCGCATCCGCGACGTCCTGCGCGGCTACCGCCACGCGGTCACCCCCTCGGAACGGCGGCGGGCAGCATGAGCACCCTTCTCGGCCACGACCTCGACGACCTGCGCCAGCGCGGAGCCCTCGACACCAGTCGCGAGATCGCGCAGCAACCGGCCGTGTGGCGCCAGATCGGCCGGCTGGCGGCGGAGTCGGGCTCAGCCACCACCGCGTTCCTGAAGCCGCTGCTCGAACGACCTGACCTGCGGATCGTCCTCACCGGCGCGGGCACCTCCGCGTACGTCGGCGAGGTGCTGGCACCGACGCTGCGCCGGAGGCTGGGCCGCCGGGTGGACGCCGTCCCCACCACCGACATCGTGGCCGACCCGCTGGCCTGCTTCGCCGAGGACGTCCCGACGCTGCTGGTGTCGTTCGCCCGCTCCGGCGACAGCCCGGAGAGTGTCACCGCCACCGAGCTGGCCAGCCAGGTGCTGACCGACTGCTGGCACCTGGTGGTCACCTGCAACGAGCACGGCCGGCTCGCCGCCCGGCACACCGACCCGTCCAGCGCGCACGTGCTGCTGCTGCCCGAAGCCGCCAACGACCGGGGCTTCGCGATGACCTCCAGCTTCACCGGCATGGTGCTGGCCGCCCTGCTGGCCCTCGGCGGCCCCGACGAGGAACTGGTGGAGCGACTCGCCACCGCCGCCGAGCAGATCCTGGCCACCCGGCCGGCCGCGGCGGCCGACCTCGCCGCCCGCGGCTACTCCCGGATCGTCTACCTCGGCAGCGGCATCCTGCACGGCGCGGCCCGGGAATCCGCCCTGAAGGTCCTCGAACTGACCGCCGGCCGCGTGGTGGCCATGGCCGAGTCCGCGCTGGCCTTCCGACACGGACCGAAATCCGTGCTCAACGACCAGACCCTGGTCGTCAGCTACGAGTCCAACGACCCCTACACCAGCCAGTACGACCGGGACATGGTGGCCGAGCTGCTGCGGGTGGTCCCGGAGCGGAACCTTGTCGCCGTCACCGGCCAGGCCGGGCACCTGGCCAGGCCCGACGCCTGGACACTGCCCGGCATCGAGGACGTGGACGACGCCGCGCTGGCGCTGCCCGCCGTGATCTGCGCGCAGTTGATCGGCCTGCACTTCTCCCTGGCGCTCGGGCTCACCCCCGACAACCCCTTCCCCGGCGGGGAGGTCAACCGGGTCGTCCAGGGCGCGATCATGCACCCGCTGCCCGCCAGCGTGCGGCCAGGCCAGCAACAGGTCCGGATCAGGGCCGTCCCGGCCCGGACGGGCGACAGAGCTGACGTCAGCAGTGGCGCCAGGCGGAGGTGAGACGAATGTTCCTCGGCGTGGACGGCGGCGGTACCAAGACCGCCTTCTGCCTACTGCGGTCGGACGGCGTGGTGGTGGCCCAGGCCACGACCGCGAGCAGCTACTACTTCAGCGAAGGCATCGACCTGGTGACCCGCGTCCTCAAGGAGGGCGTCGGCGCGGTCTGCGCGACGGCCGGCATCACCCCGGCCGACGTCGACTTCGGATTCTTCGGGATCCCGACCTACGGCGAGGTCAGCGGCGACGTCGCCGCCCTCGACGCGGCGCCACGGGAGGTCCTCGGCCACGACCGGTACCGGGTCGACAACGACATGCTCTGCGGCTGGGCCGGCTCGCTGGGCGCCGCGGACGGCATCAACGTGATCAGCGGCACCGGGTCGATGACCTACGGTGAACGTGCCGGTCAGGGGCTGCGCGTCGGCGGCTGGAGCGAACTGTTCGGCGACGAGGGTTCGGCGTACTGGATCGCCATCCGTGGCCTGCAGGCGTTCTCCCGGATGAGCGACGGTCGACAGCCCGCCGGCCCGCTGCTGGCTGTGCTGCGCGACCACCTGGCGCTCTCCGCGGACCTGGATCTGATCGACATCGTGCTGAACCGGTGGCACGGTGACCGGGGCGAGATCGCCGCGCTGAGCCCACTGGTCACCCACGCCGCCGACCAGGGCGACGAGGCGGCCGCGGCGATCCTCGCCGAGGCGGCCCGGGAACTCGCGCACCTGGTGGAGACCACCCGTCGTCGACTCGGCTACCCCGTCGGGGAGCGGGTGCTGGTCTCCTACTCCGGCGGCACCTTCAACGCACCGCAGGTGCGCGAGGCGTTCCGACAGCACCTGAACACCCTGCACGACGGGTACGACCTCCGTCAGCCCAGGTATTCACCGGTCGTCGGCGCGGCGCTCTACGCCGCGAAGCAGGCCGGCCGTCCGATGAGCGCCGACGCGCTCGAGCGTCTCCAAACCACCCCCACCGCCACCGCCGCCTGAGGAGGCGCAGATGCCAATGACCTTTTCCCGCATCAGCCGCAGCTGGATCCCGTACGCGGGTCTGCTCGTGCTGTTCTGGGGCGTCTGGGGAGCCTTCTCCGCCGTCCCGACCAGTGACTACGGCTACCCCGACGGCATGGTCTACGTCGTCTGGTCCCTCACCATGATCATTCCAGCTGTCGCCGCGCTGCGGGGCAACCGGCTGGACCGCCGTCCGATCGCCGCCGTCTACGGACTGCTGGTCGGCCTGACCGGCGCCGGCGGCCAGCTGCTGCTGTTCAAGGCGCTCACCATCGGCCCGGCCTACCTGATCTTCCCGCTGATCGCGCTGTCTCCGGCGATCACCGTGCTGATGGCCACCGCGCTGCTGCGGGAACGCATCCCGCGGCTCGCCGTGGTCGGTGTGATCGCCGCGCTGATCGCGGTCGTGCTGTTCAGCGTCAGCGACGGCGACGGTTCCGCCACCGGTGGACTGTGGCTGGTGCTGGCCATCCTGATCTGCGTCGCCTGGGGTGTGCAGGCCTACTTCATGCGTAAGGCGGCCACGGTCGGCGTCAACGACGCCACCACCTTCACCTGGATGACGATCAGTGGTCTGCTGCTGGTGCCGGTCGCCATCTGGATGGCCGGCGGCCTGGCGCTGGACGCGCCCTGGCAGGCGCCGACCCTCGCCGCGGTCACCCAGCTGCTCAACGCCGTCGGCGCGCTGTTCCTGGTGATGGCGTTCAGCCGGGGCAAGGCCTCGATCGTGGCCCCCACGACGAACGCCCTGGCGCCCGTGCTGACCGTGGTCCTCTCCCTGATCGTCTACCAGAAGGTGCCGTCGGTCTACGCCACCATCGGCATCGTGCTCGCCATCGTCGGGTCCACCCTGATGGTCTACGCCGACGAGAAGCGCGGCGAGGCCGCGGCGGCGAACACGGCCGGCCCGGTCACGCTCGACCGGGGTGGCGCGCCGGACGTCGCCGTCCCGTAACCACCAGCCTGATCCCGGCGGCCGCCGGTGGTCTGCTGGTGGCGTTGGTGGCCGGGAGCACCGTCGGGCTCGGCTTCAGCCCCGACCCCGGTACGGTCGGGCTGCTGCTCGCCCTCGGCATCGGGCCGACGGCGGTGGCGTACCTGCTGTACTTC